>CACYCT010000128.1 GCA_902772965.1 uncultured Bacteroidales bacterium
GGGCGGAGGTGGAATCGCCGTAATCGACCTTGACACGCGGCGTTACCTCGGAAAAATCACCGGCATCTACAACGCGCGCCACCTCATCGTGGTTGAACCCTATCTGTACGCCAGCCTGAACGTGGCGGGACAGGTGTGGCGCGTTCCGCTCGACACCATCATGCGGGCCATCGGCCGACTTAACGGCGGCACGGCCCAAGTGACCGACTGGAAAATCTGCCGCGTAGGCCGGGGCGCGCGTACCATTGAGGCCTCGCCGAGCGGACGGTGGGTTTTCGCCGCGTGCAACAGTTCGAGCCAAGTGCACGTGGTCGACACCCGCACGATGACCGATGTCGCCTCCATCAACATCGATTCCTACCCTGTAGGTTTGGACATCAGTTCCGACGGCCGACTGCTCGTGGTCACCTCGCAGGCACGAAGCGGACTCGGCGGCAACGCCGTCAACCTGATCCGCGTCACTTACGCCGACTCTCTGGCCGAGCAAAACGCCGCCAAACAGAAACTTGCGCCCGCCGACGATATGCCCCTTGACTCCCTCTCCGCCACAACCGAAACCGCCCCGGGCGGAGCCGCAGACTCCTTCCCGCGCAAATATGCATGGGCCGCGGTGGGCGCGCTGCTGCTCATCCTGATTGCCGCGCTCGCCATCGCAACCCGCCGGAAATAGTGCCCATTGCGCCGAGGCATTACGTCAACCCGGTAGGACCTGCCCATGGGCTGGCCGACAGCACAAAATCGCCGTCCCTGGTTGTCGGGGCGGCGATTGATGTGCGATTTTTTGTCGGGATAGGTTATTTGATTACTTTGGTTGCGTTGGTGGTGCCGTCACTGTAGCGCGTGGTGACGATGTTGATGCCGTTGAAAGGAGTGTCACTCACTTGTCCGGCGAGGTTGGTGTAGGTCACGCCCACCGCCTCGCGGCCGCCGCGCAAGTCGGCCACCTCAGTGTGGATTTCGGGAATCGGCGCGGTCCAGTTCAGGGTGAAATCACCTTTGCTGCCATCGGAATCAAAAGGTGTGTTCACATTGTATTTGTAAGTTACCGTTCCGGAAGCGGTGTTGGTGGCCGGATTTTCTGTCACATCAGTGAGAAGAATAATTTTTCCGGTGATATTCTGAGGATTGAGATCATTCGCTGTTGTCGCCACGCGCTTTTGTCCCTCAATTACAGTTCCGCCGTTTGTCCACTCAAGAACCCGTGACGGGTCAAACTTCGAGGCCACGCCACCGACGTTGGTTTCCGTCATACGCGCCCAAATGGGTTGGTCGTTGTCGGTGTTGTCGTCAAGCCGCAGGTAGTAGTATCGTTCACCATCCGCGGTTATTCCCGACTCGGCGGTAAGACTGCGGGTTTGATTTGAATAGTTCAGATTATTTCTCTCTCTAATTAAAAAAGAACTTAAATCAAGTTCTGTCAACGCGTTCGAAGAGCAGACAAGATAGTATAATTTTGTAGTATTGCTTACATCAAGCGCGGTCAGTTGGTTGTTTGCGCAATTTAGACTAGCAAGTGCGGCGTTGTTGCCCAAATCGAGTGCGTTCAGTTGGTTGTTTGCGCAATTTAGACTAGCAAGTGCGGCGTTGTTGCCCAAATCGAGTGCGTTCAGTTGGTTGTTACTGCAATCCAAGATTTGAAGCGAGGTGCATCCACTCACGTCAAGCGCTGGTAACTGGTTGTTATCGCAATAAAAACGGCGTAGCGCGGCGCAAGCAGTAACATTAAGCAAATTCAGCTGATTATCTTCGCAGTATAATGCGACAAGCGCAGAGTTGTTACTTAAGTCAAGAGTTGTAAGTTGGTTGTCATAACAAGTTAAAGAATTAAGTGCGATGTTCTTGCTCAAATCAATCGAAGTCAATTGATTATGTCCGAAGGATAAGTTAGTAAGCGCAGTATTGTTGCTTACATCAAGCGCGGTTAATTGATTGTATCTGCAGTCAAGAAGACGAAGTGCTGTGCTTCCACTTACATCAATCGAAGTAAGTTGGTTTTGAATGCACTGTAAAGAAGTAAGTGCGGCGTTGTCGCTCAAATCGAGCGTGGTCAGTTGGTTGGATGAGCAATTAAGGTTAGCAAGTGCGGCGTTGTTGCCCAAATCGAGTGCGGTAAGTTGGTTGGATGAGCAATTAAGGTAAGCAAGTGCGGCGTTGTCGCTCAAATCGAGCGTGGTCAGTTGATTATTATAGCAGGATAAAGTATCCAATGCGATGCAACCGTTCACATCCAGTGTGGTCAGTTGGTTATTATAACAGTGTATTTCTTTAAGCGCAGAGCATCCACTTACATCCAAAGATGTCAGTTGGTTACCAGAACAATATAGTAGGGCAAGTGCGGTGTTGTCACTTAAGTCAAGTGATGTCAGTTGATTGCTAGAGCAATCTAATATTTCAAGTCGTGTGTTTTTGCTTAAATCTAACGAAGTTAACTTAGTATGCAGATATAAACGTTGTAAATCAGTACATCCGCTTACGTCAAGCGTTGTAAGTTTCTTCCCAAAGCAAAATAATCGACCAAGTTTTGTGTTTCTGCTTAAATCAAGCGTGGTCAGCGAGTCGCTTGAGAAGACACAATCATAAAGCGCGGTGAAATAACCTATACCTTCCAGCGATGCTATATCACTATTTTTTACATTCATTTCTCTGACGCTGGCTATCTCGGCGTCTGTGAGCACGCCGTCTTGGCCGTAGGTTTGGCTGAGGATAAAGTTGCGGAAGTTCTCGTCGGGGAAGGTGGTTTCGTTGATAACCACGTCGGCGTGGGCGGCGAGGCCGCTCAGCAGTGCCATCAGGGCAAAAGCCGGCAGGTGGGCTTTGCGGCACATCAGGGTCAGGAGTTTGACAATTTGTTTCATGATGTTTTTTTTTGTTCGCCTCATGAAGTCCCGACATTCGGCATGGTTTTGAGATTGGGAAAAGACAAAAAGTAGTGTGGGACTTTCCTGGTCTATTCATTCGAGGCATCGCCAAACGCCTTAGCTGAAATAAACAGTTCCCCCCACACTATGCCCATATTCTCTGTTCCCGCCTACCGGGGGAAAGAATAGGCACACGTGAGCGCTTTCTTGACTGTTTATCCTTCAGCTATGAAAATTTTGGCGAATTTCGAATGAGGATAAAGCAGAAACGCTACTTTATGTGAATTCAAAGTGAAACCATTCCGGAAAGGGCTGATTATCACTTCGATGCTTCCTCACGCTTGAGGAAACAGGAATTTCATCCACCGGCTGGTGTCTGATATTCCGCCGCAAAATTAGTGATATTTCCTCAACCGGCAAAATAAATGTACAGAAAATTGTGATTTTTTTGAATTAAATAGTGGGTTGTTGTTATGATTGCAGCACTTTCGGGGTGGAATATATTTGTTTGGAGATTTACGCCAATCAAGATTGAGCAAAGATTGTCCCCGTTGCCGTGGCTGTCGTTATTGGTAAACTCGACAGCCCGGACAGCAGGGACAACACGAGACGGAAAAGGTTCACCCGAGCGTTCTTCGATTGCGGACTGACCCGGACGAACCATGTAACAGAGAGAACCCTTCTTATTCGCTTTTCGTGTTTTTCTTGATATAGATGTACTTGGGGTATTGTCCGAGCACGAAGAGGGTAACCGGGCAGAGCCAGATCTGCTTTTCCCCGAACTCGGGCAGGTTGGTCACAAGGTAAACCGAACCGCCGGTGAGGGAGTGTTCCCCCTGGACGAGGCAGGCATAGCCGGGCATGTCAAGCGGGCGATTGCTCGGCACCACGTTGATGTAGGCGAAGTTTCCGTCATCGCTCAGGCAGTCGCACAGGCGGTCGGCTCCGGCCACCATCTGCAGGTTGCCGTGGTCGAAGGGCCAACCCGGGAAGTCCACGTACCAGCATCCGTCATCTTCGTGGTTGAACTGGAGGTTGTACTCTGAGCGGCGTCCGAACACGCTTGCGGCCATCGTTTGTGCTCCGCGGAGCAGGTCTGTCATTGAGTAAGTCATAGTGGTGTCGTTTTAAGTGGTTAATTTTCGGTTGTCGTCTTTCGACACCGCAAAATTATATCACGTTAATGACACCCCTGTTTTTTTGCAACATTGCAAAA
>CACYCT010000129.1 GCA_902772965.1 uncultured Bacteroidales bacterium
GAATGAGTTGCCCAACCAACCGCTTCTCAGCGCCGACAGCGCCACGATGTGGCTCGGTTGGGGCGAGATGGCCTTCGTGGTGGTGTTCGCCACCGTTCTGGGCTACTTCTTCATACCCTACGCGATGAAACGCGTGAGCGCGACGGTGGTTAGTGTGTACACCAACCTCCAACCCATCGTGGCCGCGCTGGTGGCCTTCGCCATCGGACAGGACGCACTCACATGGGACAAACCCGTGGCCGCCGTGCTGGTGTTGCTCAGTGCCTACCTCGTCACCACCCAAAGCCGCAACGACGAACTCGAGCATTTATAGCAACACACAAACAACTGACAATCAGCAATAAAACACATTATTCGGATATTTTACACAACATTGTGTAACACAACATTGTGTAAAATATCTGACACAGCCTTGTATATCCGCGAAAATACGGATAAATGGATGGAGTATGCCAAACGTCTCTTGTCAGCAAGGACATCGTAGAGTCACGCAACCGCGGCCTGCTTTATTTCACCGACCCCGTATTCGAACTCTGGCTGAAACGGCGTATTTTCGTCTGACGCGCCTATTTCGGCAACCGGAAGACCCGGCTCAGTTCGTTCATTTGCGCTTCGGTCATCCCATCGGGGGTGAAGCCCATCGCGCGTGCATCGCGGTAGATGGCGGCGCTCTTGCTCAGGGTGTCCACCATATCAAAGGCTTCCACAATATCGTCGGCCACGGCAAACACCCCGTGCTTCTCCCACAGAACCACGTCGTAGTCCTCGTCGATGGCGCGGATGGTGGCCTCGGCCAACTCCACAGAACCCGGCAGCATATACGGCACGATGCCTAACCCGCGCGGACAAAACGCCTTCGTTTCGGGAATCATTGACCAGAGCAGCCGGGTGAGCACATCGGGCTGCAGAAAAGGCCGGTGGTGCGAGAGGGCGACGAGTTCGGTGGGGTGGGTATGCAGCGAGGCCCGGTAAGTGGAGCCTTTGCCTATCAGATAGTTGTGCACACTCAAGTGGGAGGGCAACTCACTGGTGGGCGCGACAACGGTGTCGGCAATGATTTCATAATGGGCGCAGTCGGGCGTGATGCGGATCACGGAGCCGTTTTCCATCGGACGGCGCGCGAGGTCGCGCATACGCCGGTTGGTACCCTTGCAGTAGAAAAACGTGCCGCGCAGGTGCGGCAGTGTCGCGCCGATGGGGCGCGGCGGCGCGAGCGCGGGCAGGGCGGCTATGCCGGGGTCAACAAGGTGGGTGATGTTGACGGTGATGTTTCCGCCGTTGCGCTCGGCCCAGCCGCGCTGCCAGAGGTAGCCGGCCACTTCGGCAACGCGCGCCACCTCGGCGGCAAGAGCGGGGTGATTGTCGAGAATCGATTTCATAGCAGTTGAGGCAAGAAGCAAGAGAACACAAGCACAATCAGTCCTGTCACCAGCACGGCGACCGTCGCCCTCGACACACCTTTCCATTCCTTGAGGATAATGCCCCAAAGGTTGCTGAAGGTGACGTTGAGCGCCATCAGTATGCACCACGAGAATGCCAGCAGAACGGCGCTTTCCCGCAAGAAGCCTTTACCGAGACTGAGGCCGAAGAATTGGCTGTACCACAGTCCGCCGGCGAGGGCGCAGAAGAGCAGGTTGTTGGCGTAGAGGTGGGTCTTTCGGTAGTCGCCCCACGAGTGGTGGGCGGCGTTCTGCTGTAGGCAATAGGCGGCGTTGACAACGAAACCTCCGAGAGTTACGAGCAGCGTTGCCGGCAAGGAGCGGAATATGTCGGGCGAAGCCTCGAAGGCCACGGGCGCGCCAAAGTCGAGGCCGATGGCGAAACACGCGCTCATGAATCCCGACAGCAGCGCCACGGCGATACCCTTGGGGAAATTGAAATCTTTCACGGCCTCGCGTTTCTGCTCGTCGCTCAGCGCGCGCGTCTTCATCGCGCCGGCAATGCCGATGATGGCGATGCCGATGAGCGTGACCACAACACCGATGATCAGTGCCGAGGTCAGGCGCTCGAAGTGTCCGGTGAACACCGGTCCGAGCAGTGTGCCCAATCCGGCGCAGGTGCCCAGCGCGAGCGACTGCCCGAGGGCCACGCCGAGGTAGCGCATCGACAGGCCGAACGTCAACCCGCCAACACCCCAGAGCATACCGAAGAGCACTGCCATCATAGCGTCTTTCTGGTGCGCGGCGTACAGACTTAATAGCGATTCACCCTCAGGCACGGCGAGCAGCGCGCCAAGCAGCGGGAACACAATCCACGCGAACACGCCCTGCGTGAGCCAGAAACTCTCCCACGACCAGTCTTTCACCTTATTAATAGGCACGTAGGAACTCGACTGGCAGAAAGCCCCCACGGCGATGATGAGCAATCCGATGAGAATAGCCATAGCGTTTTTTGATTTGATTTATTGGCGTTTGCTGAGCACGTCACGCTCGTATTGCTCAATCACGGGGATAAACGCTTCGCCCACGGGGACGTTGTTTTTGAGGTTGAAGTAGTCGAACACCGCGCCGAAGGGCAGCGACTTGGCCTCTTCGAGCAGTGCGAGGCGTTGGAAGCCCTGACCGGCGTCTTCGTAGCGGCGGAGTTGCGCAAGCGGTTCAAGCAGGGCTTGAAGGATACACTTTTGCGTGGCCCGGGTGCCGATAATGTAGGCTCCGATACGGTTGATCGACGCGTCGAAGTAGTCGAGGCCGACATGGGCGCGGTGGAGCGCGCCGGCACGCACGATTTCCTTGAACAGGTCAAGCGTCTGGTCGTTCATTATGGTAACGTGGTCGCTGTCCCAGCGCACGGGGCGGCTCACGTGGAGCATCAGTTCGGGCACGTAAAGCAGCAGCGAGGCAACCATGTCCGACACGTTCTCGGTTTGCTCGTAATGCCCCGTGTCGAGGGTGTAGATCACGTTGCGCGAGGCGCAGTAGCCGGCGAAGAAGTCGTGCGAGCCCACGGTGTAACTCTCCAACCCGATGCCGAACAGTTTGGCTTCGACGCAGGTTTTCATGCCGTCTAATTTTTCGGCAAGAATCTCGTCAAGCGACTGGGCGAGTATCTGCCGGTATTTGAATCGGTTTACGGTAAGGTCTTTGCTTCCGTCGTGAACCCAGATGTTCATGATACACGGGTCGCCTTGCGCGCGTCCCATGGCATCGGCGATTCGGCGGCAGCGCTTGGTGTGCTCAATCCAGAACTCGCGGATTTCGCGGTCGGGGTTGGCAAGGGTGAGGTCGCCGCTTTTGGGGTGCGAGAAGGAGGTGGAGTTGAAGTCGAGTTTGAGGTTGTGCGCTCGCGCCCAGTCGATCCAGCCCTGGAAGTGCTCTACGCCCACCTGGTCGCGGTCGACGAATTTGCCGCCGAACTCGCCGTAAATCTCGTGCAGGTTGAGGCGGTGGTTGCCGGCGAGCAGGGTGGTGACGCAGTCGATGTCTTGGCGCACCTCGTCGATGTTCCGGGCGCGGCCAGGGTAGTTGCCGGTGGTTTGGATGCCTCCCGAGAGCGCCACGTTGCGCTCAAACCCGACCACATCGTCGGTTTGCCAGCAGTGCAGCGAGATGGGAATCTGCTCGAGTGTGGCCACGGCCTGGTCAACATCAACGCCGAGCGCGGCATAACGCTCACGGGCGATTTCGTAATTTTTCAGGATAAGTTGTTCGTTCATAGGATATGGTGGTTTGAATTTATTGTTCGGGTAAATAGGTTTTTGTCTCCACGTTTTGAGCCACGATTTGGCGCATATCTCCAAGGCTGGCCACCAGACCCGCCGCGTGGGCCTGCATGAGCATATTGCCGATCGCGGTGCATTCGACAGGCCCCGCCACAACGGGCAATCCGGTCGCATTGGCCGTGAGTTGGTTAAGCCATTCGTTGCGCGAGCCGCCACCGATGATGTGCAGGCATTCGACGGGGAAGGGGGCGAACGACTGCAGGAGTTCCATCACATCGGCATACCGGCGGGCGAGGCTTCTGAAAATACAACGCGCAAACTCGGGCTGGTTTTCAGGAACTTGCTGCCCGGTTTCGGCGCAAACGCGCTGAATTGTCTCAACCATGGAATCCGGGTTGGCCAGCCGTGGGTCGTCGGGATTGAATACACTATCGCAGACTGAGGCTTTAGCCTGACTGATGAGTGTATCGTAGTCCATCGCCTTTTCACCCCATTCCTGCCGGCAGCGCTCCATCAGCCACATGCCGCAAATGTTTTTCAGGAATCGTGTGGTTCCGAACACACCGCCCTCGTTGGTGAAGTTCTCTTCCCGTGAGCGCGGGGTGATGATGGCCTGGGGTGTCTCAATGCCCATCAGGCTCCATGTGCCGGACGAAAGGTAGGCGAATCGGCCGTCTTGCGCCGGCACGGCGGCCACAGCCGAGGCGGTGTCGTGCCCGGCCACGGCAACAACAGGCAGGTCGGCAAGTCCGGTCAGGCGCTGCACGTCATCGGTGAGCCGGCCGATAACCGTTCCCGGATCAACCATCGGGGGAAACAGTCCGTCACGCAATCCGAAAGCGGACAGCAGTGTCTGCTCGATTTTCCCGGTTTCGGGATTGTAGAAATTCGACGTCGAGGCGATGGTGCGCTCGGTGACGGAATTTCCCGTGAGCAGATACGACAACGCGTCGGGCATGAACAGAATCCTGTCGGCCTCGGCGAGGTTTCTGTCACCGGTGAGGTGCAGGGCGTAGAGTTGGTAAAGCGTGTTGAAGTTCATCACCTGCGTTCCGGTGAGTTCATACACGCGCTCGGGCGGAACCACTTCGCCGAACCGGCGGGGAATCCCGTTGGTGTACGGGTCGCGGTAGCAACGCGGCAGCGCCAGTATCTCGCCATCGTCACGAATCAGGGCGAAGTCCACGCCCCACGTGTCGATTCCTATGGATACGGGACGAATGTCCATATCGGCCACCTTGCGGAGGGCATTGACAATGTTGTTGTAAAGGCCGTAGATGTCCCAGCAGTATCGGCCGCGGATTTGGATAATCGGGTTGTCGAATCGGGCGATTTCGCGCTGGTGAAACTTATGATTTTCGAGCGAGAACAGAATCACGCGCCCGCTTGTGGCGCCAAGGTCAACGGCGATGAAATGGTTCATGGTGTGGTTATGGTTGTGTGGTTAATAGAACAGCAAGAGGTCCTTTCAGCCCTGCCGGTTGCAGAGGTGAGGCGGGTGTCCACGTGTTACGCGTGGTGGAAATCACGGCATTGCCGGGATCGATCAGGTCGCCGATGAGGCGGTTGGCAAGGTTGTTGGCCACCTCAACACGCAGGCTTACCGTTCCGCGGATGGTGTCGGGGATGGCGATTCGGTAAGGGTAGGTCCACTGTCCGCCGATATACTCATCGTTAATCCAAACGCGGCAGGTGTTGTCAACCTGGCCGAGGTCGAGCGTGAGGCTCTGGCCGGGTTGCGTCGGCGGCAGGGTGATGGTGGTTGTGTAGGTCGCGCGTCCGCCGAGGTATCGCAGGGCAGGGTCGGCGAGCGTGGTCCAGTCGGCAAGTTCGGCCATGGTCAGGGTGGTGTCCACACCGTAGTCGGCCTGAAAGCGCACTTGCCACGGGGAGGCGTTCACAGGAACCGTCCTCGTTTGAGGTGTCCGCACATTCCGGCGCGGCTCGCGGCTGAAAATCACGAAGGTGCTTTCAAGCGGGAAAAGCGTCAGCGCGGCGTTCGCGTCAACAACGCGGCATGTGTCCAACGCGGGAAACACTTGATAGGCAGCCCGACCGGCCATACCGGTAAAATGCGGGACAAACGTGATGGTGTCGGCCGTGGCGTTGGCGAGGAAGTAGATGTCGGCCAAACTGCTTTCAATATGGCAGTAGTTGATAACGTCGGCGCCGAGGGTGGAGCCATCAGTTGTGGCTCGGAAATCGGTTGTGGGGTGTCCGGCGCGTTGCAGCGCTTCGGTCACGCTCAAGCCGGTGAGCAGTCGTCCGCGACGCGAGGCGGGCCGGGTGTCCCACAGGCTTGCGGCGGCAGCGGCCACACGGCGGTCGGCCTCGGGATAGCCTTGCAGCGAGGGCGAGGCCACGGGGCGCGTGTTGGCCAGCACGTATGCCCCGTCGTCGACAAGGCGGCTGATGGCTTCCGCCACGTCGGGACGCATTGTTTCCGAGGGAGGGAGCACGAGCAGGTTGTAGCGCGAGCCGGAGGGGAGTTCGATGTGGTGGTCGGCCGTGGCGCGCGCTTTGAGGAGTATCTCGGCGTTGATGTAGTCGAATTGCAACCCGTCGGGGCAGGCCGGTTGCGTGATGCCGGTCATCACGGGGCAGTCCTCACCGATGAAGTAGGCCACCTGCGCCACGTATCGCCCGCTCTGCAGCAGCGCGTTGCAGCGTTTGAGATAGGCGGTGAAGAGGTCAAGATGCCGGTGCCACGGATTTTTCCGGTGGAACTCGTTGCCGAACCACGGCTGCATAATATTTGCCGCAACGGTGTCGGGTTGGCTCACCACAACGTGAAGCAGCGTGTTGTTGATTCCCTCGGCAAAAAAACGGTCACCGCGGGCTTTCATGTCACGCGGACTGTACACGAAGTCGGGGCCTGAGAAGGTGAACGACTCTGCCGAGGTGATGCGCTTGCCGTAGGTGTGCACGCACGACGAAGCGGCGCGGTTCTCGATGTTACCCAAGTCGCCGGTGCTCCAGAATTCGCCGGCAACTTCGGTCGAGCGGCTGCCGTATTGCAGGAACTCGCCCGGGAAGCCCCAGTGACCGTAATTTTCGAGCCAGAGATGCTTGCCGCGGCTGCGGGCGATGGAGTCCATAGCGGCGATGTTGTCGTCGGCGAGACGGTCGGCAATCATGCGCCGCAAGTCCCACAGGAAGCGGTCGGAGCGGTCGGAAGAACCCACGACGGTGCCGCCGTAGGTGAGCAGATACGGCGTGGGATCGTAGCCGAAGTGTGACGTGAAGTATTCAAAGAAGTCGTCTCCGAAATTCTGTGTGGCGGTTTCATAACTGTCACAAACCACAACGCGCCACGTCCGCCGGTCCTCGGGGGGTATACGGCGTTCTATCTCGCCCATAAAGGCGTCGTAATGCGCGGCGAGCGCGGCACGGTTCCAGCGGTCCACCTCAAGTCCCTTTCCGCTACCCTCGAAAGCCGGCGCGCAGGTGATGCCCGTGGGAGCCATATAAGCGCGAACAATGTTCCACCGGCCTTCCGGAGCCGACCAGTCGATGGCGTCGCCATCAAGGCAGTCGGTGATGTCAATCACCGTGGCGGGGTCAACGGCTTGCGCCTCATCGAAGTAGTTGACGCGCGGCCACTTGTAGTCGGTCCACATCGGCAGCGGACTGGGGTGCATAAAAGCAAGAATCTTCTCGCTGTACCGCTCCACCACAGGCGCGTCGCTCAGCACGAGGGCACGAAGCCCGGAACGCGCATCGGCGTTGGTCATATTCGAGAACACGACTCGGAAATCGGTGGCTTTCACCCCGGGCACGGCCTCGGCCACCGGTGCGGCCATGTCGTAACCGATGGTCATATCAAGGTTGTATCGGTCCACGCGGAAAGACTTGATCTGCTCCCAACGGCCTTTGACTCGCGCTTGTACGGAAACGTCGGCGCGCAGAGAGCCGTTGGTGACGAGTCTCACTTGCCGCAGCGTGAACGGCGCTTGCCCATGAAGGGTGATGGTGTGCTCCGATTGTCCGCGGAAGTCGCACTGCCCGGGCGAGGCGATTAGTTCGGCGCGGTCACGCGCCGGATAGGCCAACAGACGCACGTTGCTCAGCCAACCCTCGGGTCTGAGCAGACTCATCTGAACCCGCCGCCCGCCGTCAACACAGACCTGTTGCAGTGCGAGGTAGCGCATACTCTGCTCCGGTTTGACCCATTGTCCGCCCATGTGGCTCCAGCCCGGACCGTTGAAAATGCCTATTTCGATGTCGAGGTCGGAGGCCGTTTTCAGCGCGGCGTGCATCGCCTGCCACCACTGTTCGCTTAACAGCCGAACCGGTCCGCGACTGACGTCATCAAGTCCCTGATTGCCGATGAAGGCCCGGGTGATTCCGGCACGCTTCATCGCGTGCAGGTCGGCCACGACACCCTCGGGCGAGAGATTGTCAGACACCCAATACCAGTAGCACGATGAGGGAACACTGTCGACGCGCAGCCAACTATTTGCCGAACAGATTGTTATACCAACAACAACACAGATTATCGACAACAAAGACCTTATACATCTCATACGGATTAGATTTTAAAACTCACAAATTTACAAAAAAAGCGTCAAACGGAGAAAAAACAATCGTGTAATATGTGATTTTTTAAATTAAAAAGGCGAACATTCAACAACAAGCGGAACACCACCATTTCACGGAGTTCAAGCCGTTTTTTTCCGGATTTTCCGCTATTTTTTTCGAAAAATTTTGCCACATAAAAAAAATAATATACTTTTGCCACCTGAAAAGCGTGTGAACTCTTACACAGTGCAACCTAAGAAACTGCTTATCCAAAAACTGCGTTGCACAGCAATAAGTCATTTAGTCTAAATTTCCCTACGTCGCATTCGTGGAGAAGTAGCATGTGAATGTAAGGGCTCTGACGAGCGACACGGATGAAGGCATACCGGAAATCGACGGCATGCCTTCATTTTTTTCGCTCGTTATGGAGAAAACGCAATAATAAATCAGGCTCTTTTTGAGTTATTATAATACTATGACTAAGAGAAATAACACCATAATGCGTTGCGTCGCCGTGATGATGGTTGGAATACTGACCGCAATCGCCGCTCAGGCGCAGTTTACGCTTGACTTGCAACGCCCGGTGCTCGACAGCCTGACCCAAACCTGGCTCTGCCCGATCAGCCGGGCGGCTTTCGGCACGGACGCGCGTATGCGCTTCGATTTCGCCGACACAACGGCCATGTGGACCAACGTGGTCATCGACAATCAGCCCGTCGAACGCGGCGACACCGTCAACTTCACTGCCATCGCGGGCAACCGCTCCTACCCCATCACAGCCACCGACACCGCGGGAAATACCATTTCGGGAAACATCTGCTTCACCTACCACCCCGTGCTTGAACTGATCGGAGAGTTCGGATACAACTACGTCAACGGAACCGTCATCGCGAACCAGGCCGGACAGGCACCCACAGAAATGTTCGCCAAACTCAAGTGGCGCGGCGCGTCAACCAACTCCGAACTACGCCACAAACGCAACTACCACATCAAATTCCTCAACCCTGCCGACTCAAGCAAAGTAGACCGGACTTTTTTCGGCCTCCGTCAAGACAACAGTTGGATTCTTGACGCCGGACAAGTGGATATGGGCCGGTTGCGAAACCGAATCGCCACCGAACTCTGGCTCGACATCAACAACCGCCCATACTACGGAGATCTGGAGCCCGACGCCCTCAACGGCGTACGGGGCGATGTGGTGGAAATCGTGCTCAACGGAAAATACGCCGGAATCTATTGCCTCACAGAGGCCATGGACCGAAAGCAACTCAAACTCAAAAAGTACAAAGAAGACACCGGAACATTCCGCGGTATGCTCTGGAAAGCCACGGTCGACGACGCATACACCCGGATGACCAACAGCGCCATCTACCCCCTAACCGCCAACAGCGAGACTTGGGGCGGATATGAGGTGAAATACCCTGAACCCGAGGACGTGATGCCTACCGACTGGAGCACACTCCACCAGGCGCAGGAGTTCGTCGTGAAATCAACCGGCCCGGAGTTCGACGCGCACATCGGAGAATACTACGACATACCCGTGCTGGTCGACTATTGGGTGATGATCAACACATTGCTCGGTGTCGACAGCGGAATCAAAAACATCTACTGGGCTTGCTACGACCAGACGAAAGACAAGAAAATCACACTCGCCGCATGGGACCTCGACTGCACCGTAGGGCAATACTGGGTGAACTACCCCTTCCGCGACCAATCGAAAATCGGACCCAAACGACGGTTCAGTTCATTTAACCAACTGTTTCACCGACTGTTCGACCGAAACAGCTGCGACTTCGACACTCGAGCCGTGGAACGCTATTGGGAACTACGGAAAACCCTGCTGCACCCCGACAGCCTCATCGAGCGGTACACCACCCGAATCCGCGACATCATCGACTCCGGAGCCGCCGACAGAGAATCGGCGCGCTGGAGCGGTGACCGGGACATCAGCTACAACCGACTCGACTTCGAAGACGAAATCAACTACATCAGCAACTGGAACCGGACAAGCA
>CACYCT010000130.1 GCA_902772965.1 uncultured Bacteroidales bacterium
GGCCTTGATTTTTGCAAATAAGGGTAACTTCAGGGATAATTTGCTCTACTTTTTTATATCGACTGGCTTATATATCCCGATTTTTATCTAAATTTGCGGAATGAAAACAGATTATTTGTTATGATTAACAAGCCTTTTCTATTTGGAACATCCGTTGATGAGCCTCATTTCACCGACCGCGTGACAGAGACTCGACGCCTCAAACTCAACTTTGAACATGGGGTGAATACCATCATCATTTCTCCGCGCCGGATGGGAAAGACCTCGCTGGTCAAGCATGTGCAACGCCAAATCAGCGACCCGCGAATCATTGTTGTTTTTATGGACATGTACGACTGCCGGAACGAGACAGATTTCTACAACCGATTCGCGAGCAGTGTGATTCGTTCGACGGCCGGACGGCTTGACCGGGCGATGGAGTATGTGAAAGAGTTTTTGGTCCGGCTCACCCCCAAGGTGTCGTTCTCGCCTGAAGCCAATAGTGAGTTCAGCCTATCACTCGGAATTACGCCCACCAATGTCACGCCCGAGGAAGTGCTCAACCTGCCCGAGCGTATTGCCCTTTCGAAGGACATTCATGTGGTGGTCTGCATTGATGAATTCCAGCAGATTGGTGCGTTCTCTGATTCCGTTACCATTCAGAAGCGTATGCGAGGTGTGTGGCAACATCAACATAATGTCTCCTACTGCCTTTTCGGAAGCAAGCGCCATCTGATGACCCGCCTGTTCCAATCTTTATCCATGCCGTTTTACCATTTCGGTGAAATGATGTTTCTACAACCCATTCCCGTGGAAGATTGGGTGGATTATATCACAACCCGTTTCCAATCTGAGGGAAAAAGCATTTCACCCCAGTTGGCAAGCCGTATATGCGCCACGGTGGGAAATCAGTCGTCTTATGTCCAACAACTCAGTTGGAATGTTCTTGTAAACACAGAATCTGACGCAACCGAACAGATACTCGAGTTCGCCACTGATGAACTTATCATTCAATGTTCAGCGCTCTTTGCGCAGCAAATCGAAGGTCTGTCGGCTTATCAAATGAACCTTTTGAGAGCCATCCGCGATGGTCATCATCACAGTTTCTCTTCAAGGGAAATAATGGCCGAATACGATTTCGGAACCAAGTCGAACGTCAACCGTATACTGAACACACTCATTGAGAAGGAAATAATCGACACCAACGATGGGAAAACCGACTTTTCCGATGCCGTGTTCCGACTTTGGTTCCGGAAAAATATCTCACAATGATTTCGTTATTCACCGCGTGATATGCAACTCAACTTGCCACACTACGATTTCCGCCTCCGGCGTGACGACCGCGGCACGGCCATCTTTGACCGTCTGCGCAAGCGTTACGTTGCGCTCACACCCGAAGAATGGGTAAGGCAGCACTTCGTGGAGTGGCTCATACGCGAGCGTGCTTTCCCGCAAGAGTTGATGGCCAACGAAGTCACGCTCACTTTGAACGGTGTGACCCGACGTTGCGACACCCTCGTGGCCGACCGCGCAGGACAGCCACTCGTGGTGGCGGAATACAAAGCGCCGACGGTGAAAGTCAGCCAACACACATTCGACCAAATCGTGCGTTACAACAGCGTTCTTCGTGCGCGAATACTCATCGTGAGCAATGGAATCAACCACTATTGCTGCCAAATCAATCCGGACAACGGCTCTTATGCCTTCCTGCCCGACATCCCAAATTACAACTCCATTTGCCAAATCACGTGAAAGACAACTATCTCGACCAACTCAATCCCCAGCAACGTGCCGCCGTGGAATACTGCAGCGGACCGCAACTTGTCATCGCCGGTGCCGGATCGGGTAAAACGCGTGTGCTGACCTATAAAATCGTCCACCTGCTACATCTCGGAATTCCTCCATACCGCATCATGGCACTCACCTTCACCAACAAGGCCGCCCGGGAAATGCGCGAGCGTATCGCCAAGTTGGTTGAACCCGAAGTGGCGGCGCAACTTTGGATGGGGACGTTCCACTCCATTTTCGCGCGTATCCTGCGAATCAACGCCGAGCGTATCGGATACAAGCACGACTACACCATCTACGACCAGTCGGACTCGCACTCGCTCGTGAAAATGATCGTCAAAGACCTTGGTCTTGACGATAAAGTGTACCGACCCTCATCAATCCAAAGCGTGATCTCAAATATGAAAAACGCTATGGTTTTACCCGAGCAGTATTGCGCCAACGCAAACATCGTCACGGCCGACCGGGACATCGGCCGCCCCGCTACAGGAGAGATTTATACCCAATACTGCCGACGTTGCCGTATCGCCGGCGCGATGGATTTCGACGACCTGCTCGTGAACACATCGCTCTTACTCAAAAACCACCCCGATGTGCTACAACGATACCAGGAAATGTTCCAGTACATCCTCGTTGACGAGTATCAGGACACCAACTTCGCCCAGCACACCATCGTGCTTCAACTCACCCAGCGCCACAACCGCCTCTGCGTTGTGGGCGATGACGCGCAGAGTATATACTCTTTCCGCGGGGCAAACGTGAACAACATCCTGCAACTCGACCGATTCTACCCGGGAATGAAAACCTTCAAACTCGAGCGAAACTACCGGTCGACCAAAACCATCACCGGAGCGGCGAACTCTCTCATTGCCCATAACAAGCGGCAAATCCAGAAACACCTCTATTCCGAGAACGCCACCGGGGAGCCGATTGAAATCGTGCGGTGCGTGAGCGGATTTGAGGAGGCTTACTATGTTGCGGCGCGAATCGCCTCCCTGCGAGCGCGGCAAGGCAGCCGTTACCTCGATTTCGTTGTGCTTTACCGAACCAACGCCCAGTCACGTCTGTTCGAGGAAGCGTTCAGCAACGGCGGCCGGCGCGACAAGCACGGGAACATGCGCAATGCCATTCCCTACAGAATCTTCGGCGGACTCTCCTTCTACCAGCGCAAGGAGATTAAAGATGCCGTCGCCTACCTCCGACTTATTATCAACCCCGATGACGACGAGGCTCTGCGGCGCGTAATCAACTACCCCGCAAGAGGTATCGGCGACACAACACTCGCGCGGCTGCAACACTGCGCCACACAACATCAAGTGAGCATCTGGCACGTCATCAACAACCAGGAAGCATGCTCATTCACAGCCAACCGCGGAATCCAAGCCAAAATCAAAACTTTCGCCGACCTCATTTCCGGTTTGATACTTCTGA
>CACYCT010000131.1 GCA_902772965.1 uncultured Bacteroidales bacterium
GAGCGGGATTAAGACGAGCCAGGGTGAAGACCGCTATGTTGTCAGTTTCTTCGACCCTGCAACAAAAGAGTGGGGCAAGTTCTTCACAGCGTCCGAGGAGATGAAAAACATTCTCGATCAGATCAGCGACATCGAGGACGGCTTTCCTTTTGAGACAACAATCATCAGCGAGGTGTTCGATGGCAACAAGGTCAAGTACAAGTTCAGTTGAGATTTCAGGATTTTAGGGTCACATAATTCATTTTTACTTACCTTTGCACCGTAATAATCTCTAAAAATAGCAACTATGGAAAAGATTTACGGCACCGTTGAGCGTTTCGACGGCATTCAGCAGATAGGCCGCACCACTTTTGAGGTGTTCTACGGCCTCGGAGAGGACGAGCAGGGCAAGTACCAATACCGCCAAACCTTGCCCTATAAGCCTCCTTTTGATTTCGTTAAGGACATGATATTGACGCAAATCAACGCCAACACACAGGAGAAAATTACGTCAGGATTCAGGTGGAACGATATGCTCGTGTGGCTCAGCGAGGCGAACCAACTCAACTACGCCCGTGACTTCGCCGTGGCTTACTACTGCGAGAAGAACGGCGAGCAGTACAGCCTGCCAACCTACAAGTTCGGCACCGACGAGACACCGATTTTCTACACATTCGAGACCTTTGAGGAGTTCAAGCAGTTCAGCAAGGCGTGGGCGCAACATATCAGTGAGACTGTTCGTGCCGGTTGGTCCGAAAAGGCGAATGTTGACTGGTCGGGTTACAAGATTTAAGTTTCACAACAGAGTTGAGCGCATCGTTATTGGTGCGCTCAATTTTTACACACGATAAAATAGCATTTTCCGCAATTGCTTAAACCATACCAGTTTACACAATTTCCCGATTTGAGATTTCAGAAAAACGCTTGAATGTAGTCGCATAGTCCGTATTTTTGAACGAAAAAACAACGGACTATGAACACTGAATATTTGAACAGGGCATTTTTTTCGGTGATAGGGGCTATCATGACGGCCCTCTCTCCGACTTTGCCATACATCTTACTTTGCACCGTCGCCGTCCTTGCTGACTGTTACACGGCATGGCGGTTGGGCAAGCGTGTCAAGGAGGCGCACCCCGACAAAACATCCGACAACACCGGCAAGTTTAACAGTCGGCATTTTCGGTCAGTCCTTGTCACGTTGGCGGAAGTTTACGCATTGCTCGTGTTTGCCCATTTCACCCATATTTACATCACTGGAGAATTGCCGTTCAACGCGCTCAAACTGGCCGCTGGACTCGTCATCGGTTGGCAAATATGGTCATGCCTTGAGAATATGTCAAGCTGCAACGGAGCGAAATGGGCAAAAGCATTGCAAAACGTGATGATCGACAAGACCGAGAGGCACTTTGACGTGAACATCAAAGATTACATCGGCGACGAAGATGCCGATGCGTGATTGTTAAACCTATAATAATAAAATGCGATGAAAGAGTATTTTTTCAATGTTTTAGTAATGGTGATTGTTTGCTCATTACTTGCCGCGCTCACATTCCTCATCGGGCGCGAGGGTGTAACCGCCGGAGCTGTGACCGCCGGGGCTTTGTATGGAGTAGTCGGTGCGCTGGCTTACTGTTTCGGCGGCATGATGAATGAGGATGACGGCACATTCAATGGCAAGCGTCTGCTGGCCATGCTTATTGCAGGTGTCGTCGCGGGAGTTGCGGGCGGTTTCCTTATCGGAGTCGGATGATGAAAATAGAACGCGACAAAAAGATGCATTTCGTGGCGTGTGCCGCCGCCTCGCTGCTTGTGATGGTGCTGTTTCGCGCCGTCGGTTCAGACGTGGCAGACGCGGCACTCGCCTCGGTATTGTGTGCAATATCTTTGGGCGTCGGCAAAGAGTATGGTGACAAGTCCAGCCCGGGAAACAAATGGGACTGGTGGGATTTCACCGCCGATGCCGCCGGCGCGTTTGCCGGAATGATTGCAGGTTGTGTATTATGGTTAATTTGAAAGATATGAAGATACTTATTGACAACGGCCACGGCAAGACCACGCCGGGAAAGTGCAGCCCCGACCGCTCATTCTTCGAGTGGCAGTTCAACCGTGAGATTGCCATTCCTCTCGTCGAAGAACTGAAACGGCGCGGCTACGATGCCGAGCGCATCGTCACCGAGGACGATTATGATGTGACACTTACCGAGCGTTGCCGCAGGGTTAACTCATGGGTTGCTAAACTGGGCCGGAAAAATGTCATCCTCGTCAGTGTCCATGCCAATGCCGCCGGCAATGGCGGATGGAGGACGGCGCGCGGTTTCAGCGTGTTCGTGGCAAAAGTCGCCAGCGATGCAAGTCACCGGCTTGCCCAGTCGCTCTATGCCGCTGCCGACAAGCGGGGATTGAGGGGCAACCGCTCCGTGCCGAAGTCGCACTACTGGGAGGCTAATTTCGCTATGGTGAAAAACACCAAATGCCCGGCAGTGCTCACTGAAAATCTATTCTACGACAACATGAAAGATTTGGCTATCCTCAAAAGTGAAGAGGGCAAGCGGAAAATCGTGGACTTGCATGTCGAGGGCATTATCAACTATCTGAATACGCTGCAATGAAAGGTCGCAGGGAGTTGACGCCAGAGGAACGTGCCGAGGCGGCGTCGATAATCGTCGGCGCGGCACTCGTCGGCATATTGCTTTGCCTGTGTGCCGCTGTTTGTCTGTGCATTGTTCTATGAGGTGGATTGTTGCCATATTGCCATTGCTGATGTTATGTGGCTGCAAAACTAAATATGTGGCCAGCGAACTGCACACCACCGACACGATCACAATTACCGACACGCTCTATATCGAGCGCATTGTGAGTGTTTCGGCGGCACGGACGGACAGCAACACCACCAGCGAGGTAAAAGCCGCGAAAATCAAAATAACGGACTACGATAGTGTGGGCAAGGTGTCTCGAGTGACCGACATAGACCTGACCAGCGAAAAGCACAGCAAGTCCGGCTGCAGCGCGGTTGAGTCAGCCGTTGCAACCGAAGTCGAGCAAGCCGGACACACCGAGCAGTCGGGCAGCGCCACCGACTATGAGCGCAACGAAATCCGAGTGCCATACGTCCCGTGGTGGGTGACCGTTGCGGGCATAGTTATGATAGCAATTATAGTGATTGTACTGATTAGGTTTGTAAGCCATTTGAAGAAGTGAAAATTTAGTTGTTGATTGTGCCGCCGCGAGGTGGCACAATTTTTTTGTAGGTGAACCGAACTTTTTAGCGAGTTGTTGGTAATATATAGTAGAGCGTCCTGTGATGATGAATTGTGATGATGAAGACGCTCGTCAGGGCGTGCTGGAAACGGCACGTCCTTTTCGGTTTAAGCGGCTGAAAAACAGCGCAAAAAAGTTCAAAAAAGTGTGATTTTTTTGGCAAAAAATTTTGCCACGTCAAAAGTTGCCCCGAAATTTGTAGTGTAAACAATGAGAGTTTACAAGGGCAAGCAGACCCCCTGAAGTGAAAGCAAAAACAATTAAAACCAAGCATTCATGGAACTCGTGATTTCAATGAAAATTTGGAAACTGAGAATAACGCTAACCGTTAAACTCTAATCCAAAGGGGGAGGCAAAAGGGAGTTGCCTCCCCCGCTTGGTTTTAATTGCGGTGCAAAGTTAAATGTTTATTTTGAAAGAGCAAAATAAAATGGCGCGGGGAACCACCCACCGCGCCGTAAAGTCAAACCAATACTGTAAACTGAAAGTATTGCAGCATTGATGTGGCAAAGGTAGGCATATTTTTCGACATTGCAATGCCTTGAGCCGAAAAAATCACTTCAAGCGATCCAGAACGAGCCGGATGGCGTCCGACGCTTGCTGCGGCGTGACGGAAATGTAACTGTACAGTGCCGTTGTCACTTTGTCAACCCGATGCCCGAGGATGAAGTCCACCACGCTCTCGCTCACACCGGCCTCGAATGCGTGCTGGGCGAATGACTTGCGGGCGGCGTAAAATATGAGCGACTTTATGCCGACGGCGTTTGCAAGTTCCTTCATCTTGGCCGTGAAGATGTAGTGCAGCGATTTGGCGCAATTTTTCGTGCCGATGGTGAGGTGTCCGTCTTTGCCCTTGTACTTGGCGATGATAGGCTGTGCCTCATCAGGAATGGAGAACTCCACGAACTTGTTAAGTTTCGGTTTCTTTTGCGTTTTTTGCCTGACGTAATGCAGGACGTGCTTGCACTCGTTGAAGTTCACGTTTGCCAGGTCCACGATGTTAATGCCGCCGAGGTAGTAACTCAACATGAACATATCACGGCAGATGGTGATACCTCGATTGTCGGTTTGCACGTCGCGGATCCGCTTGACTTCATCAACCGAGAGCCACGACTGGCGCACTTCCTGGGCTGGCAGCTCGTATCCGATGAACGGGTTATAGGCAGGCACGGCAAAACGGCAACGCTCAGCGAAATTGAGCAGCACCATGATAAATACGAGTTTGTCACGGCGGGTGTTTGCAGTATAGCCGCGTTCAAGCATGAACTTGTTGAACCCTGCGAGGGTGAGGTGGTTGATACGTTCAAAGAGCGTATTTTCGTCAATGAACGCGGTAATGCAGCGGTAGTGGCCTCGATAGCCTTTGCGTGTGCCGTCGGCGATGTCGGCCACCTCCATATATTTCTCATAGACTTCCTTGATGGTTTTGTGCCGGTTGAAGTCGGCGTGTGTGATTGAGTAGACCAGTTCGGGGCAGGTGAGCCCGTCAATATAACCCAGTTCGTCAATAGCGTCCTGATAGTGTTGCACCACCTTTCGCAGTTTCGTGTTCAGGAATGCCGCGTCGCCACGGTTGACGATGATGCCGTTTTTGAACTCGCGTACATTATCTATTATGATGGAAGTGGGAATGTAGCGCGTCTCGCCGTTGTGGGCGACCGACACTCTGACTTTGTGCCGGCCTCCTTTCAGTGCCTTTGTTGGCACGATGACAGTACGAATAGTTGCCATGATTTTCGACAATTTTTCAGTAATAAAAAATGAGGTTTCGATGCTTTTTCGACAAATCCAGCGTTTCACCGCTGGGCGATTTCTCATTGATTATTACTCCCAAACTCCCGAAATGTTCGATAATTAGCGCATTTGGCGGAAAAATCCCACTAACATACATAAAAAAAGCGGAATCAGCACGACACCGGTTGATGTTTTGTGATGAAAAGGATATTTTCTTCGCGATGTGGCCAAATATCTTGCCAGAGTAGGCTGCGCTGCAATTTTTTTTCGTATATTTGCAGAAAATAAATGAACAAGCCTTATGAAAACGAAAGACGAATTGATTGATATGCTGCTCGAATTGTCGTTTGCCGAAGACATCGGCGACGGCGACGCGTCAACGTTAAGTTGCATTCCCGCCGACGCTCCCGGGCGCTCGCGATTGCTTATCAAAGAAGAGGGAGTTCTTGCCGGTGTTGAAATGGCTCGGCGTGTGTTCGCCAAGTTCGACCCCGAGTTGAAGATGACCGTCTTCATAGGTGACGGCGCTCACGTGAAGCCGGGTGACATCGCTTTCACGGTGGAAGGCCGTGTGCGCTCGCTGCTCCAGACTGAGCGTCTGATGCTCAACATCATGCAGCGCATGAGCGGAATCGCCACCACCACGGCGCGCTATCAGGCCCGGCTCGAAGGATTGAGAACCAAGGTGCTCGACACGCGCAAGACCACACCCGGAATGCGCATGATGGAAAAAGAGGCCGTGGCTATCGGCGGCGGCACAAACCATCGTATCGGTCTTTACGATATGATTATGCTCAAGGACAACCATGTGGATTTCGCAGGCGGCAGCGTTCCCGCGATAGAACGCGCCCACGAGTGGCTCAAGGCCAACGGCAAGAACTTGAAAATTGAGATTGAGGTGCGTAATTTCGATGAACTCAACGAGGTGCTTGCCCACGGCGGCGTTGACCGGATTATGCTCGACAACTTCACTCCGGCCGACACACGCCGCGCGGTGGAGATTATCGCCGGACGCGTAGAGACAGAATCGAGCGGCGGCATCACACTTGACACCATTCGCGACTACGGCGAAACCGGAGTAGACTTCATTTCAGTCGGAGCGCTCACGCACTCGGTCAAGTCGCTTGACATGAGTTTCAAGGCGTACTGACACCACCGGATTCACCCTCAAAATACCCATCTTTATTTGAGGCGGATCTTCCAGATTGCTGTTCCGTAAGGAGTCAGTGAGATGGAAATATTCTGTGCGGGATTCAGGTGCAAATCAATTCTATCGCGTGAAAGCAGGTCGCTCGCACGATAGTTGCCGGGGGTGATGTTCAGGTATTGGAACGCATGCTCGGGTATATTTAGCGTGAAGTCAACGGCTTGGCAATCGAAGTTTGCCGTGATGAGTAAGAGGTCGTTGCCGTGCCTGCGGAAGAAAGCGTACTGGCGGTTGAGCTGGGGATTTGCGTACATCAGGTCAAAACGCACACCGTCGGTGATGGCCGGTTCTGTGTTGCACAGGCGGAGTATTTTAGCGTACTGTTGCCGCAGTCGCGGTGCGCGTCCTGTGGTGAGCCATCGACGCAGTGAGGGCACGCTCCAGTAGTCGAAGATGGTTGTTCGGCCGTCTTGTCCGCTAAACCCTTCGGCGTCGAGAGCGGGTTCTCCGAGTTCTTGCCCGGCATAAATCATCATGGCGGCGGTGGAGATTGTCGCGCTCACCACGAGGGCTGGCATGGCAGCGACAGAATTACCGGTGAGTTGCGGTGAAGCGAGCCGCTGCTCATCGTGA
This sequence comes from uncultured Bacteroidales bacterium, assembly GCA_902772965.1. Classification (GTDB taxonomy): domain Bacteria; phylum Bacteroidota; class Bacteroidia; order Bacteroidales; family Muribaculaceae; genus Sodaliphilus. Next base: position 6,752 of record CACYCT010000131.1, read on the forward strand.
TTCTCAAGGAAGTTGAGCATGTGCGGCTCGAGGTCGCCAATGGTTTGCCAGCAATGCGTGATTGATTGCGTGGATTGGTTGTGACAGAGGATATTGATTAGTGTATCATAAAGTGTCACTTTATCGTAAAGAAAGTCAAATCCACCATATTCCACATAGTCTTTATACAGGTTTGTATCGTAAATTTCGGCGATGAAGATGATGGATGGAAAATCGGCTTTTATTTGGCTTATAGCCCAATGCCAGAACTCGACGGGCACCATATGCGCCATGTCGCATCTGAAGCTGTCGATTCCTTTGGCTGCCCAGAAGCGGAGGATGTGAAGCATTTTGCACCATGTGTCGGGGATAGGGTCGAAATGTTTGCTTCCGTTCCACGGGTCGATACCGTAATTGAGTTTAATGGTCTCGTACCAGTCGTTTTCCGAGGGCGAGGCCGAGAAACAGTCGTTACCGGTTGCCCGCGCAGGCATTTCACGGTAGTTGCCGATATTGAAATGTGGGGCAAACGCTTGGCCGGTAATATAGTAGAAATTATTTTGCGGGTCAAAGAATTTTGTTTTGTCATCGTTATGCCCAAGGTTATCAATTCCATCGGGTCGGCAGATGGAGTTGTATTGCCGGGCCACGTGGTTGGGCACAAAGTCGATGATGACGCGCATCCCTGCTTGGTGCGTACGGTTGACAAGAGCCTGAAACTCATCCATACGCCGGTCAACGTCACATGCCAGCGCCGGGTCGATGTCGTAGTAATCGGTGATGGCATAGGGTGATCCGGCCTCACCTTTTACTACAGCCGGGTGTTGTCGTGGAATTCCCCAACGAGAGAAATCGGTTTTGGTCGCATGGGCGATAACCCCGGTGAACCAGATATGTGTCGTGCCGAGTTCACGGATTTTGCTGAGCCGTTCGGGTGTGATATCGTTCAGTTTTCCGCAGCCGTTTTGAAGTAGAGTTCCGTTAGGTTGGCAATTAGGCGTGGTGTTGGTGAACAGTCGGGGCAGTAGTTGGTAGATAATCGTTTTCACGCGGGTGGGTGGTTAGAGGTTTAATAATAAAGGGGGACATCGCGTCTGACGTGTGTCCCCCTCGATGTTAGGGTATTGCTGTTTCTTATCCCAAGAATCCGAGCAGGACGCCTGCGGCGACAGCGGAGCCGATCACACCGGCCACGTTGGGTCCCATGGCGTGCATGAGCAGGTAGTTGCCCGGGTCGGCTTTGAGGCCCTGGTCGTTGCTGATTCGCGCCGCCATAGGCACGGCACTCACGCCTGCGTTGCCGATGAGCGGGTTGAGTTTCTGTTCTTTGGGGAGAATGAGGTTGAACAGTTTAACAAACAGCACGCCCGAGCAGGTTGCAATCACGAAAGCGCAGAATCCGAGGAAGAAGATGAAGATGGTTTCCTTTGTGAGGAATTCCGACGCTTGTGTGGAAGCGCCCACGGTCATACCGAGCACGATGGTGACCATATCGGTCATTGCGTTGGAGGCGGTTTTTGCCAGTCGGGTAGTTACTCCGGATTCTCTGAGGAGGTTACCGAAGAAGAGCATTCCGAGCAGGGGCAAACCGGAGGGAACGAAGAAGCAGGTGAGAATGAGTCCGAAGATGGGGAAAAGGATTTTCTCGTTTTGCGACACCTTACGGGCGGGTTTCATACGGATCTTGCGTTCTTTCTCGGTGGTGAGCAGACGCATCACGGGAGGCTGAATCACGGGCACGAGTGCCATGTAGGAATAGGCGCACACAGCGATGGCTCCCATCAAGTTTGGCGCGAGTTTGCCCGAGAGGAAGATGGCGGTTGGTCCGTCGGCACCGCCGATGATGGCGATAGCGCCGGCTTGGTCGGGCATAAATCCGAGCCAGAGGGCAATCATGTACGCTCCGAAGATTCCGAATTGCGCAGCCGCGCCAACGAGCATGAGTTTCGGGTTGGCCAGCAGTGACGAGAAGTCGGTCATAGCCCCGATACCGAGGAATATCAAAGGCGGATACCATCCTTGCCTGACACCCTGATAGAGGATGTTGAGCACGGAGCCTTCTTCGTAGATTCCGATTTCGTTACCGGGTTGGAAAGGAATGTTACCGATTAGGATACCGAAGCCGATGGGCACGAGCAGCATAGGCTCAAAGTCGTGCTTTATGGCAAGGTATATGAAGAACAGACCCACACAGATCATAATCAGGTTGGGCCACTCACAGTTGGCGAATCCGGTGAAGTTCCAGAACTGTACCAGATTGTCGGTGAGGAAACTTTCGAGGAGAATCATAGTGAATTAGGCGATTACCATGATTGTTGTTCCTTCGAGGACAGAGTCTTCTTTAGCCACATCGATGCTCTTGACCACTCCGTCTTTTCCGGCGTGGATTTCGTTACCCATTTTCATGGCTTCGAGGATGCAGACTACGTCGTCTGCTTTGACTTGCTGTCCTACTTTGACGTTGATTTCCTTAATCACGCCGGGCAGAGGTGAGGCGATGACGTAGTCACCGGCTGCCGCGGGAGCGGATTTCTTAACGGGACGTGCCACAACGGTGGTTTCTTCGGTCACCACCACACGCTTAACTGCGGCTGCCTTCGGTTGCTCGGGCAGTTCCACGTCGTAGGCCTTTCCGTTGACCTCAACATGGGCGATATTGTTTTCGATATCTCCAACGGCGATGGTGTATTCGTTGCCGTTGATTTTGTATTTGTACTCTTTCATTAGTGGTTACGGATTGAGGTGTTTGTTTAGGCGTTATCGACGTTCAGGCAGGGCGCGCATAAGCGAGGATTTGGCGCTCCATGCGGTGTTGTTGTCCCGTCGGAATGTGAGCACGCCGCTTTCCTGGTCGTGGGCGTTGAGGTGTTGATAGAGAGCGAAGCAGATGGCAGCCATAACTTCGTCGTCCGCACCGGCGGAGGAAGCCGGAGTGTCGGCGATTTTGGCGAGCGCAGGTTCCGCTTCGGTTTTGTCGTTAGATCCCATAGTGTTGAGTTTTCCGAAGATGTAGAACAAAATGAAGAGCAACAACAATGCGAGAAACACGATTGCAACAGCACAAAGGGTGATGATAATACCCGACGGGTCGTGCTTGTGGAATTTCTCGATGTTGTCGTTGAGGTCAGTGGTGTTAAACTTTCCGGGTGTGACCGCGCTTTTGTCTGTTCCGTCGCGCATGGACCATGCTGTCTTGTCCTCTTGGTTGTCGGTAAGTTCACTTTTTCCGTCCACTTTGAGCGCCCATGTCTGGTTGGCGGGAATATTGGCCGGAATGGTGACTTTGTCAACAAGGTCGCCGTTCACGTCATAGAGGTAGAGTGTGTTTTCGTGGGAGGGATCAAGCGCGTACGACAGGTGGAGCGCTCCGGCAGCGGTGTTTCCGTCGGCATAGAACACGATGTGTGTTCTCGGAGCGACTTTGGTGTCGCGGTCGCCACGTGGAATCTCGTAAAGCACATCGGGGTGCTTCACGGCATATTCGTTGAGGTAATCTTTGGGCTTACGCGGGTCGGACTCCGGTTTAACCACTTCCTTGTTGGCGATGAACATCTGTTCCATGCCGACTGTTCCGTAGGAGCGGTTAAAGATTTCGACCCAAGCCGCGCGATGACCATTGGTGTCGATGTAGCTGCTGTCGTTGACAGTCATCACTTCGTTGAATCGCAGGTCTTTGCGACCTTGCGCGACGGAAGTGAACACTGCCAGAGCAACGAGCGCGACCGACAATAGGATACGTTTTGTGTTCATAGTTGTCATCGCTTACGGAATTACAGAGGAATGTTGCCGTGTTTCTTAGCGGGATTGGTGAGTTTCTTGGTGCGTGTCTGCTCCAAGGCTCTGATGATGCGGAAGCGTGTGTTGCGGGGTTCGATAACGTCGTCGATGTAGCCATATTTGGCGGCGTTGTAAGGCGTGCAGAACAGTTCGTTGTACTCGTCTTCTTTTTCTTTGATGAAGGCTTTGTACTCTTCCATAATCTGTTTTGCCTTTGCCTCGTCGCCTGCTTCTTTAGCGGCAGTAGCGTCGGTTTTGGCGGTTTTGGCCTCTTTGGCGTAGAGGATTCCGGCGGCGCCGGCGGCACCCATGACAGCGATTTCGCTGCTGGGCCAAGCGTAGTTCATGTCGCCGCGGAGTTGTTTGCAGCTCATCACGATGTGGCTTCCGCCATAACTCTTGCGCAGGGTGACGGTGATTTTGGGCACGGTGGCCTCTCCGTAGGCGTAAAGCAGCTTGGCACCGTTGAGGATGACCGCGTTGTATTCCTGACCTGTTCCGGGAAGGAATCCGGGCACGTCAACGAGAGTTACCAGAGGAATGTTGAACGCGTCGCAGAAGCGCACGAAGCGGCCGCCCTTGCGTGAGGCGTTGCAGTCGAGCACGCCGGCCATAACTTGGGGCTGGTTGGCCACGACACCGACGGCTTGTCCGTTGAAGCGTGCGAAGCCCACAATGATGTTTTTGGCGTAGTCGCGTTGGACCTCAAGAAATTCACCGTTGTCGACGATAGCGCTGATGACCTGATACATGTCGTAGGGGTCGTTGGCGCTTTCGGGAATGATTTCGTTGAGGATGTCCTCAGCCCGGTCGATGGGGTCGTTGCACTCCTGGCGCGGTGTCTCTTCCATGTTGTTGCTGGGCATGTAAGAGAGGAGCTGTTTGATGATTTGGAGTGCTTCTTCCTCGGTTTCGGCGGCGAAGTGGGCCACGCCCGATTTTCCGGCGTGAACGGTAGCGCCTCCGAGTTGTTCTTGTGTCACATCTTCACCGGTGACGGTTTTGACCACCTTGGGTCCTGTGAGGAACATGAAGGAGATGCCTTTAGCCATGATGGTGAAGTCGGTGAGTGCGGGCGAGTACACGGCACCACCGGCGCAGGGACCGAGGATAGCGGAGATTTGCGGCACCACGCCCGAGGCGTTGATGTTGCGTTGGAAGATTTCGGCGTAACCACCGAGCGCGTTGATACCTTCTTGAATGCGGGCACCGCCGGAGTCGTTAAGTCCGACCACCGGAGCTCCGTTTTTCATGGCGAGGTCCATGATTTTGCAGATCTTGAGTGCCATGGTCTCGCTGAGCGAACCGCCGAAAACGGTGGCATCCTGGGCGAAGACATACACCAGGCGTCCGTCTACGGTTCCATATCCTGTTACGACACCGTCGCCGTCATAGGCTTTTTTCTCCATGCCGAAGTTGGTGCAGCGGTGGCGAACGAACATATCAAGTTCTTCGAAGCTGCCTTCGTCGAGAAGCATATTGATGCGTTCACGAGCGGTGAATTTACCCTTCTCGTGCTGTTTGTCAATGGCTTTTTGTCCACCGCCAAGACGTGCTTCGGCACGCTTCGAGATGAGTTGTTGAATTTTCTCGAGTTGCTTGCTCATCTTATTGTGATTGATTTTGTTATCGGAATGTTTAACGGGAGATAGTGCTTATTCGGCGGGTTTCTCGCAGAGTTCGAGCAGTGCGCCGGCAGTGGTTTTGGGGTGGAGGAAGGCGATGTTGAGGCCTTCGGCACCGCGGCGGGGTTGCTGGTCGATGACGCGTCCGCCTTTTTCCTGTACTTCGTTCAGGGCGTTAGCCACGCCGTCCTGTACCGCGAAAGCGACGTGTTGGATTCCTCCGCGTCCGCCGTTCTTTTCGATGAATTTTGCGATAGCGCTGTCTTCGCTTGTGGCTTCAAGAAGTTCGATTTTGGTTTGACCCACTTGGAAGAAGGCTGTTTTCACGTGCTGGTCTTCCACTTCTTCGATGGCGAAGCATTTGAGACCTAACATGTTTTCGTAGAACGGGATAGCCTCCTCGAGCGAGGTGACTGCGATTCCCACATGCTCAATGTGCGAGATGTTCATAGTGGTTTGGTTTTTAGGGGTGAGTTATTGTTGTTTTTGTTTGTTTTCGGTTGGAACACGCAAAGGTACAACTTTTTTCGTGGCCGTGGCGAAATTGATTGTGTAAACTTTGTGAAAATGATGGAAAAAGCGTTTCTCGGCGGACTGTGGTCATCGGTAGGTTCTCAGTCGCGGCACAAAGGCTTTTGGTATGTACTGGATTTTGAAGTTACCGGGGTGCCCGATGACGAGGATTACATCGTACTGAATAAGCGCTTTTAGGTGGTAGAAGTGAATGTATCCGTTGGCGGCATTGACCAGATTGCGTTGTTTCACGGCAGAGACGGCTTTCATGGGGTCGTAGTGCTCGTCGGATGTTCGTGTTTTCACTTCCACGATGTGGAGTGTGTTGTTGGCCGGTTCGTATGCGACGATATCGATTTCGAGGTGGTTCATGCGCCAGTTTTGGTCGCGGATGACGAAACCTTTGGTAATCAGAAAGTCGCGTGCGGCTTGTTCGCCGACGGTTCCGAGTTCGTTGTGGCGTGCCATGAGGGAGGTGGGGTAGAGGAGTGCTTGTGGAAATTTAACGCCGGTTGTCAGCGTGTCATGACTGTCTTGCTGGCAACCGGCGGTGGTGATGTGATTGAGGCTTTTGGTTTAGAATTTGTAGTTGACTCCGAGCCCTAACACGCCTTGGTCCACTTTGCGGATGATGGTGTGCCGGTATTCAAGGCTGACACCGAAGTGGTCGTTGATGTTGTATTGCAGGCCGGCGCCGAGGTTGAGTCCCACGTGGTTCTCCTCGTCGTTCCGCTTGCCGCCGCCTTCCACATCGACTTTGAAGTTGGCCATCGTATAGTTGAGGCCTGCGATGGGATAGACGAAGAACTTGTCTTCCTTGATTGTCACGAGCCACTCGGCGTTGATATTGATGTCGGCCCAGCTGTTCCCGTGTTTTTTGAAGAAATAGTTGAATCCCACTTCGCCGCGGAGGTGGTCGATGAAGGTGTATTGGAATCGTGCGCCGAGACCCACATTCTCGATTCCGCTACCGTAAACGAAGTTCGCACCGACGGCGATGTCGCCTTGGGTGGCTTGGGCGCAAGCGGCCACACTGATGATGGCTGCTGCAAGGAAAGCGAATAACTTTTTCATATCACTTGCTTTTCGATGGTTGTCGTGCTGTCGCGGGTTAGTCTACGGGGCTGAAATCAGCTTTGGTCACGCCACAGGTGGGGCAGACCCAGTCTTCGGGAATGTCTTCAAAGGCGGTTCCGGGGGCGATGCCGCTGTCGGGGTCTCCTGCTGCGGGGTCGTAAACATAGCCGCAGATGTCGCAAACGTACTTTTTCATAGTTAGAGTTGGTTATAGGTGAATATTTGAGTTATTGTTGTTCATTGATAAGTGATTGTCCCCACGCGCAACATTGGTCGAGCATGTCGTTGTCAGGCGCCCAGGGTTGACGTAGGGGCTCCGCCGCGATGGCGAATCCGGCGGCTTGGAGGTGCTCGTTGATTTGTTTGGGTGCCTCGCCACTCCAACCATAGGAGCCGAACGCCGCCGCGCGTTTGTTCTTGAACTTGAGGCCTCGGGCCATTTCGAGCAGGCCGGCAATGGCGTAGGAGTATCCGTTGTTGATGGTGGGCGAGCCGAACAGGGCAACTCGGGAGCGGAAGATTTCGGTGAGGATATCGTTCTTGTCGTCAACGGAAGCGTTCATCAGCCTGACGGTTGTTTCCGGCGAGGCAAGACGAATGCCGTCGGCGATGGCTTGCGCCATTTTGCGAGTGGACTGCCACATCGTGTCGTACACGATGGTGACTTGGTCTTCCTGATACGCGTCTGCCCAACGGAGGTACTGCTCCACGATTTGGGCGGGGTTTTCGCGCCAAATCACGCCGTGGCTCGGGCAAATCATCTTCAACGGAAGGTTCATGGCAAGGATTTCTTTCACCTTGCGGGCCACCATCGGGCTGAACGGATTGAGGATGTTGACGTAGTATTTCATCGCCTCGCGCATCATCTCGGCATGGTCTACGCGGTCGTTGAACAGGGATTCGGAAGCGTAATGCTGGCCGAACCCGTCGTTGCTGAAGAGTATCTCCTCACCACTGAGGTAGCAGAACATGGTGTCGGGCCAGTGGAGCATCGGGGCTTCGATGAAGGTCAGCGTTGTCTCGCCCAAACAAAGTGTGTCTCCTGTTTTTACATTGACAAAGTTCCAGTCTTGGTGGTACTGTCCCCGTAGAATCGCCTCGCCTTTGGCGGTGCAGTAGATAGGGGTCTCGGGGATGTGACGCATGAGTTCGAGCAATGCTCCGCTATGGTCGGCCTCGTTGTGGTTCATGATGATGTAATCGATTTTGTTGAGGTCGATTTCCCGCATCAGTCGCGCCACGAACTCGCGGTCATAGGGGCTCCATACGGTGTCTATCAGGGCGGTTTTGCTGTCACGAATCAGGTAAGAGTTATAACTTGAGCCGCGGTCGGTTGACAATTCATCTCCGTGGAAACGTTTTAGTTCCCAGTCGATTTTGCCGACCCACGTCACGCGGTTGGTGATTGGTTTTCCCATAAGAATTGAAGATAACGTTTGTTATGAAATTGAATGAATCCGCAAAGTTAAGAATTTTTCTTGTTTCCGCGCGTAAAGTGAACGCAAAAAAATAATTCAACCTTTTCAATGAATTCCGTTTAGGTTTTTTTGTGTGTGAATTCAGTTTTTTTGACAAACAGAATAGTCAGATAATACATAACTTTGCGGTAAGATTAACAAAACACATAAATAAGATAAATATGAACGACTTTATTTACGACATCCCCGTGCGCGTCTATTTCGGACGTGACCAGTTGCACCACCTTGGCGAGGAACTCAAGAAGTTCGGCACGCGTGTGCTGATGACCTACGGCGGCGGCTCAATCAAACGTATCGGACTGTATGACCGTGTTGTGAAAGAAATCAAAGACGCCGGGCTGGAACTGTTTGAACTTTCCGGCATTGAGCCGAATCCGCGAATCGAATCGGTTCGCAAAGGCGCGCAGATGTGCAAGGAGCACAACATTGATGTGCTGCTTGCCGTAGGCGGCGGATCCACCATCGACGCCACCAAGTTCATGGCCGCCGGCGCGTGTGTCGACTTCGACCCGTGGGACTTCCTCGACCCTGCCAAGCGCGTGAAATGTGAACGCGCGTTGCCCATCGTTGACATTCTCACCCTCTCCGCCACGGGTTCGGAAATGGACTGCGGCGGTGTAATCACAAACCCAGAAACCCGCGACAAATACGGCGCGATGTACCCGCCGCTGCTGCCGAAGGTGTCGTTCCTTGACCCGACCAACACCTTCTCCGTAAGCCCGTATCAGACCGCCTGCGGCGCCGCCGATATGATGTCGCACATCATCGAGGTGTACTTCAACACCAACACCGACCTGTACATGCTCGACTGCTTTATGGAAGGATTGATGAAAACCATCATCCGTTTCGCGCCCGTGGCAATGCGTGAGCCTGAAAACTACGAGGCACGCGCCAATCTGATGTGGGCTTCTTCATGGGCCATCAACGGATTCATCAACGGCGGCAAGTGTCAGGCATGGTCGTGCCACCCGATGGAGCATGAGCTCTCGGCGTTCTACGACATCACGCACGGCCTCGGCCTTGCAATCCTCACTCCGCGCTGGATGGAATATTGCCTGAACGAGCAGACCGTTGACAAGTACGTTCAATTCGGTGTCAACGTGTTCGGTATCGACGCGACCCTTCCCCAGATGGATATCGCGCGCAAGGCAATCGACAGCCTGAGCGAGTTCCTCTTTGGAACACTCGGACTGAAACGTACGCTGCCCGAGGTGGGAATCGACCGCGAGCACTTCGACGTGATGGCACGCAAGTCAGTCGGCGGCCGAGTTCTCAACGGCTTTATTCCCTTGCGCGAGGAAGATGTGAAGAAGATTTATGAAATGTGCATGAGCTGATTTCGGCACACATATTTATATAACAGTCCACCGGGCAGTCTCCAAACAACTGCCCGGTGGCCGTTTTCCGTATACTTCATCTAAATAATCGCCACAGAGAAATCAACATTTTACCAAACAGTTACGTTTGTGAAATTTTTCTTTTGGAAAACTTTTTCTCCCTTATGAAATTTTAAAAACCTGACTATCTGATATTTAAAAATTTTTTCGGAAAACTTTAATATTTTGACTGAAAAATTTTTTCAATCAAAATATTGTTTTTAACTTTGCAGTCGGTTTGGCGAAACAACCGCCAAAAGCAATCGCAATATCCTCTAAACTCTCACCTTATAACACTTAACCTAAACAGTGGAAAACAAAAAAACCTACACTTATCCCGAAGTGTACAATGCGACGCTGAAGTACTTCGAAGGAGACGAACTCGCCGCGCGCGTATGGGCTACCAAGTATGCCCTTAAAGACTCGTTCGGCAACATCTACGAGCTCACCCCCGACGACATGCACCGCCGAATCGCGCGCGAAATCGCCCGAATCGAGCAGAAGTATCCCAACCCGATGTCGGAGCAGCAGATTTTCGACCTGATGAGCCACTTCCGCTACATCGTGCCGCAGGGCAGTCCGATGGCCGGAATCGGAAACAACTTCCAAGTGGGCTCGCTGAGCAACTGCTTCGTGATTGGTCTCGACGGACAGCCCGACAGTTATGGCGGTATCATTCGCATCGACGAGGAGCAAGTGCAACTGATGAAACGCCGTGGCGGAGTTGGCCACGACCTCTCGCACATTCGTCCGAAAGGCTCCCCGGTGAAGAACTCCGCTTTGACCTCAACCGGACTTGTGCCCTTTATGGAGCGTTACAGCAACTCGACCCGCGAGGTGGCCCAAGACGGACGTCGAGGCGCGCTGATGCTCACCGTTAGTATCAAACACCCCGACAGCGAGTCGTTTATCGACGCCAAACTCGAAGAAGGTAAAGTCACCGGCGCGAATGTGAGTGTGCGAATCGACGACGAGTTTATGCGCGCAGCCACCGAAGGACATCCCTACACGCAGCAATATCCCGTTGACAGCGACAACCCCATCGTGAAAAAAGAAATCGACGCCACCGCACTGTGGAACAAGATTGTTCACAACGCGTGGAAGAGCGCCGAGCCCGGTGTGCTATTCTGGGACACCATCACCCGCGAAGCCGTGCCCGACTGCTACGCCGACCTCGGATTCCGCACCATCTCGACCAACCCCTGCGGTGAGATACCCCTGTGCCCGTACGACAGTTGCCGACTGATTGCCGTCAACCTCTACAGTTACGTCGTGAATCCGTTCACCAAAGACGCATACTTTGATTACGATCTTTTCCGCGAGCACATCGGATATGCCCAACGCATGATGGACGACATCATCGACCTCGAAATGGAAAAGATAGAAACCATTATCGCCAAAATCGCCGATGACCCCGAAACCTCAGAAGTCAAGGCAGCCGAACTCAACCTGTGGAACAAGATTCGCACCAAGACCCTCAAAGGACGCCGCACAGGCGTAGGCACTACGGCTGAAGGCGATATGGTGGCCGCTATGGGACTGCGTTACGGCACCGACGAGGCGACCGATTTCTCCGTATCCGTACACCGTGCACTCGCACTCGCCGCCTACCGCTCATCCGTCAACATGGCCCGCGAGCGCGGCGCGTTTGAAATTTACGATGCCGAGCGCGAGAAAAACAATCCTTACATCAATCGCCTGCGCGAGGCCGACCCCGACCTGTACGAGCAAATGGTGAAATACGGGCGGCGCAACATCGCCTGCCTCACCATCGCACCCACCGGAACCACCAGTATCCTCACGCAAACCACGTCTGGCATCGAACCCGTGTTCCTGCCCATTTACAAACGCCGCCGCAAAGTGAACCCCAGCGACAAAGACGTGAGAATCGACCTTGTGGACGAAAACGGCGACTCGTTTGAGGAGTTTATCGTCTACCACCCCAAGTTCATCACATGGATGCAAACCGAAGGCATTGAGGTGCGCAGCGACTACTCACAAGATGAAATCAACCAACTCGTTGAGCGCTCGCCCTACTATAAAGCCACCAGCAACGATGTTGACTGGGTTAACAAGGTGAAAATGCAAGGTGCCGTACAGAAATGGGTCGACCACTCGATCAGCGTCACCATCAACCTACCCAACGACATCAGCGAGGAAATGGTAGGCCGCCTTTACGTTGAGGCATGGAAGTCAGGCTGCAAAGGCTGCACCGTTTACCGCGACGGTTCCAGAACCGGTGTGCTCGTTGCCCTGAAAGAAGACAAGAAAGTGGCCGATGAGCAACACAAACCCTTGTACATGGCAAAAGAGGAACACATCCTTAAACGCCCCATCGAACTTGAGGCCGACGTGGTACGCTTCCAGAACAACAAAGAAAAATGGATTGCCTTTATCGGTTTGATTGACGGACGTCCCTACGAAATCTTCACCGGTATCGCCGATGACGACGAGGGAATCTTTTGCCCGAAATCAGTCACTAAGGGAAAGATTATCAAGGCCGTTGATGAACACGGACAGAAACGTTACGACTTCCAGTTTATCAACAAACGCGGTTTCAAAACCACCATTGAGGGCCTTTCGGAGAAATTCAACCCCGAGTTCTGGAACTACGCCAAACTCATCTCGGGTGTGCTCCGTTACGGAATGCCGATTGAGCAGGTGCTTAAACTCGTGGCCAGTCTTGAACTCGACAACCAATCCATCAACACGTGGAAGATGGGCGTTGAACGCGCGCTGAAGAAGTACATGCCCGACGGAGCGAAGGCTAACGGTCAAAAATGCCCCAACTGCGGCCAGGAAACCCTCGTTTACCAAGAAGGTTGCCTGATCTGCACCAATTGCGGATCATCGCGTTGCGGATGATAAACCCTGTTTAACACACAACAACTCAGGATTGCCACGGGCCACACACCTCCGAGGCAGTCCTGAATCCTTTTTAACTATGAACACAGACAAACCTTTCGGTCTGCTTTTCGACCTTGACGGTGTGCTGATAGACACCGAGTCGGTATACACATCCTTTTGGCAGGCTATCAATCACCGGTTTCCCACCGGTGTTGATGGTTTCGAGTACATCATTAAGGGCAGTAACCTGAACGAGATATTGTCGAACTTCTTTCCCGATGCAACCGTTCAAGGCAAGGTGGTGGATATGCTCAACGAGTTTCAGCGCGGCATGCGATACGACTATTTCGCCGGCGTGCCCGAGTTTCTGGCCGATATTAACCGGCGGGGGATTCCCTGCGCAGTGGTCACCAGTAGCGACAACCGCAAGATGGAGGCACTTGCCGGCCAACACCCCGACTTCGCGAGCCACTTTCAAGCCATTGTCACCGGAGACATGATAACACGCGCCAAGCCCGACCCCGAGTGCTACCACCTTGGCGCCCGCCTGCTCGGACTTGAGGCGGAACAATGCTATGTGTTTGAGGATTCCCTGAACGGACTGCGGGCTGGCATGGCCTCAGGCGCCACGGTCATCGGACTGGCCACCACACTCCCCGCCGAGGAAATCGCCCCATACTGCCACCATATCATCAACAACGTCTACGAAGCCCGTGCTCTGTTGAAATTCTGAACAAGACCGCATTTTGGCACAGCGGCACCGGTTTGGTTATCTCGGGGAAATGATGTAACTTTGCATTCCCAATCGAAAAGAATAATGATTGACCATGCTACAGTTCAACGGATACTCGACACTGCCGACATTGTCGATGTGGTGAGTGACTTTGTCACCCTTCGCCGACGCGGCTCCAACTGGGTAGGGCTTTGTCCGTTTCACAACGACCGTTCGCCATCGTTCTACGTCTCGCGCGCAAAAGGAATCTGCAAATGTTTCTCCTGCGGGCAAGGCGGCAGCGCGGTGAACTTCATTATGGAGCACGAGCAGTTGTCTTATCCCGAGGCGCTGCGATACCTCGCCAATAAATACCACATCGAGATTGTCGAAGAAGAGCAAACCGACGAGCAGCGTCAAGAGCAAACCGAGCGCGAGGGAATGCTCATGCTTAACGAGTGGGCATGCCGATGGATGGAACAACAACTTTGGGAAACTCCCGACGGCCAAGACATCGGAATGACGTATTTTAAAGAACGAGGCTTCAACGACACCACCATCCGGAAATTCCGGCTTGGCTACTCGCCGCGCGAGCGTTCAGCCCTGTATCGCGCAGCCACGGCCGAAGGGTTCAACCGCGAGATGCTGTTCAAACTCGGCCTGTGCAAAGACGACGGTAACGGCGGAGGTTACGACTTTTTCCGCGGCCGCGTGATGTTTCCGATTTTCAATGTGGCCGGCAAGGTGATTGCATTCGGAGGGCGCACACTCAACAAGGAAGACCACGCAAAATATTTCAACTCACCCGATTCGCTGATTTACAGCAAATCGGAAAGCACGATGTACGGCCTGTTTCAAGCCAAGCGCGCGATTGCACGGCTTGACAAGTGCTTTATCGTTGAAGGATATGCCGATGTGATCACGATGCACCAAGCCGGATTCGAGAACGTGATTGCCTCAAGCGGAACGGCGCTGACCGACGGTCACATCCATTTACTCCACCGGTTCACGCAAAACGTGACCGAACTTTTCGACGGCGACCAGGCAGGAATCCGCGCGGCACTCAAGGGAATCGACAAGTTGCTTTCCGCAGGCCTGAACATCAAAGTGCTTCTTCTTCCCGACGGCGAAGACCCCGACAGTTACTGTCGCGCGCACTCCAACACCGAAGTGGAGCAATACATCGCCGAGCATGAAACCGACTTTATCCGCTTTAAATCAAGCATACTGCTTGCCGATGCGGTGAGTGACCCCATCAAACGCTCGGCCGCGCTGACCGACATTGTACACTCCCTGGCCGTGATTCCGAGTGAAATCACACGCTCGATGTACGCGCAGGATTGCGCCTCGCTTTTCAGCGTTGACGAGCAGATGCTCTTGCGGCAGATTTCGATTCAACGGCAAAAAAACCGCGAGGAGGAATACAAAGAACGGGAACGTGAACGGATCCGCCGTGAGGCCGAACAGACCAATCAAACGACAGCGACCCCCGAAGACACGACCCGCCCCCCCAGAACTTCAAAAACCGACCAACCCGCCAGTGCTGTCGTCAATGCCCAAAAAGCACTCATTCGGCTGGTTGTGAAATTCGGAATGTGCTACTTTTGCGATATTACCGGAGAAAATCCCGATGACATAACGCCGGTTACCGTCGCGGAATATACCCGTGACCAGTTGCTTACAGAGCAATTATCGTTTACAGAACCGGTTTTTCAGCGCATTTTCGCCATCGCTTTGGAACTGCTCCCCGAGTTTTACGAGCAACTTCAGGCAAAAGTGATTGAGATTCACCAGGCTAACGAGGTCTTACGCCAAGCCGAGCGCGCCGAAGCCGAGCAGAAAGAGATGAACTCGGGTAACTTTTCCATCGAACGCCTCGAGCAGGAATTGAAGCAAATCGACAGCAAGTATTACCTGCTTACCAAAAATCAAGTGAACGAGTTCCGTGAGGACTATCTTGTTCGCATCTTCTGCTCGCATTACGATGATGAGATTCGCACCCTGGCCAACACCTTCGCCACCGACCTGCCGCAATTAAGCCGGATTCATACCGAAAACGCCCATGTCCCCACCGAACTGGAACGCATCAGCACCCTTTTGCCCGAAGCCATTCGGTTATGGCGGTTATGTAATATAAACGAGGAGATAGCCCGCGTGCGAGCCACGCTTCGGCAAGTACCGAAATCTTCTCCCGAGCAATTTGAATTACTTGACAAACAGAGTGAGTTAATAAGACAGCGAACTCAATTGTCTGAACGTGTCATTTTCACCAAAACCCTTAAATAATGAAGCCTGTCGTTAAAATAGTTATCGCGATTCTGCTGTTGCTGTGTCTGGCCGAGATGCCATACGGTTTTTACCAGATTGTGCGCTTTGTGGCGGCTGTGGCTTTCGCCTATCTGGCTTACGATTACTTCAACTCTAACCGAAATGGGCTCGGCGTTGTGTTCACCGCGCTGGCGTTGCTGTTCCAGCCGTTTCTCAAAATCAGTCTCGGCCGGGTAATCTGGAACTGTATCGACGTGATTGTCGCGATTGGCTTATTCTATCTGATTGTTACTAGTTTCAAGGGAAGTGGCAAGAAAAGGCGATAGTCACCTCCGCTTAATCAAGGTCTACAACAGTGATACCGGCTCCGCCGAACTGGACGTGTTCGTCGCGGTATGAGCGCACGCCCGGAATGGTGTCAAGGTATTGCCGAATGGTTTGCCGGAGCGCTCCGGTGCCGGTTCCGTGAAGAATCCGCACGCGCTTGGCATCAAACTGAATGGCATCGTCAATGAAGTAGATAATGGCCTGTGCCGCTTCGTCGGCACGCATTCCGCGAACATCAATATCGGGTTTGAAATGAAGTTGACGCTCACGGATGTCGTTGGCGGTTGCGCGACTCACTGACGAAGTACGCGAAGCGCCGCTATCGGCTTTACGGGTTGTCCGCTCGAGGCGCGAGGTTTCCACGCGGGTTTTAAGCATACCGAAGGCGACGATGGCATATTTCTCGTCAACACTGATAACGGTACCCACGGTGGTTTGGCCTTTCATCACCACGTTATCGCCCGCTTGCAGGGGACGGTCAGACGAAATCTGAGGTTGAGGTTTCTTTTTGGGTTGTTGCGGGCGGCGACGGGGTTGCAGTTGTTGCAGGCGTTCCGCGCTATCGGTGCCGGTGTCAGCGTCTTGCTCCGCCAGTTGGCGCTTGAAGTCGTCAAGCGATTGGCGAACTTGCTTGGTTTTCTCTTTCTCGGCCTGCATTTCGCGAATTGAACGGATGGTCTGCTCAACTTGGGCATTGCTTTGCTCAAGGATTTGTCGGGCTTCAGAGCGTGCCTGGTGAATGATTTCGCGGCGCTCTTGGGCGATTCGGCCGAGTTGCTGCTCGTATTGATCAAGCACGGCTTCGAGGCGCTTCTCTTTAAGTCGGATTTCGTGACGCTTCGACTGCCAGTATCGCCGGTCGCGAACGAGGTCGAGCAGGTAACGATCCATGTTGATGTAATCGGAACCCACAATCTGCGCGGCTTGCTCGATCACTTCAGGGTCAAGTCCGATTTTACGCGCGATTTCAATGGCGAACGACGAGCCCGGGTAACCCACCGAGAGTTGAAACAACGGTCGCATTTGCCCGCGGTCGTATAGCATGGCGCCGTTAACAATGCCCGGAGTGTCTTCGGCGAAATGCTTGAGATTCTGGTAATGGGTGGTGATAACTCCGTAAACCTTCTGCTCGTTGAGCCGTTGCAGAATCGCTTGGGCGATGGCTCCCCCGATTTGCGGCTCGGTACCGGAACCGAACTCGTCGATGAGAATGAGTGAGCGTGTGTTGCCCCGGTTGAGGAACAGACGCATGTTTTGCAGGTGTGAACTGTAGGTGCTCAGGTCGTCTTCAATCGACTGCTGGTCGCCGATGTCTATGAATATGTCGCTGAAGACACCTACGTGAGAGTTGTCGTATAGGGTGGGCAACACGCCGCACTGGGTCATATACTGAACTACGCCAACCGTTTTCAGACACACACTTTTTCCGCCGGCGTTGGGTCCTGAGATGAGCACGATGCGTTGCTCCGGATTGAGTTCGAGATTCATCGGCACCACATCCTTCCCTTGCTCGCGCAAAGAGAGCAACAGCGCGGGGTGAACGGCGTGATACCATTCAATCATCGGTTCGGGGTGAAGATGTGGCAGGTGTGCGTCAACGTCGATGGCAAACCGGGCTTTGGCTTGAATGAAGTCGAAGGTCGCGAGCAAGTCGTCGGTTGCAATCAGGTCATCAATGTGGGGACGGATAAGGTCGGTCGTGGCGGTGAGAATCCGTATGATTTCCCGGGCGGTTTCGGCCTCGGTTTCGCGGATACGGTTGTTGGTTTCAACGATTTCCTCCGGTTCGATAAAGATGGTTTTTCCGGATGCGGACTCATCGTGCACGATACCCCGGATGCGACGTTTGTGCATGGGTGCAACGGGAAGCACGAGCCGTCCGTCACGCACGTTGGGCTGCACGTCGCCTTCGAAATAACCTTCCTGCCGTCCGCGAGCGATGATTCGCCGCATGGTTCCGGCGAGGCCGGCTTCGAGCGAGGCGAGGGTTGAGCGTAATTGCTGCAGTTCGGGCGATGCGTTGTCTTTGATGTTACCCGATCGGTCAAGGATGCGGCCGATTTCGGCGGCGATGTCGGGGAAGACCTGCATTTGCGCGGCGAGTTGGTTCAGGCGCGGGTAGGGTGGCGTTTCGGCACGGTTGACCGTGGCGAAGAATCGCAGAATCTCGTCAACTACAGCGAGTAATCGCTGAAGTTGAAAAAGTTGCTCAGCGGTGAGGAACGAACCCGGAGCGGAAATGCCACGCAGAATGGGCCGAAAGTCGAATGAGTATCCTGTGGGAAAGTCACGCCCGGACGTGATGATGCGGGTCATCTCGTCGGTTTGCTCCAATCGGCTTGAAATCAGGTCGACGTCGGTTGAGAACGCCATTTGTTGGCAATGCCGATGTCCGCCGGGTGAGGCGCAGCGGCGTTCGATTTCGCGGCGTATGGTGTCGAATCCGATTCTGGATTCCAAATTGTCAGGGTAAATCATCGTGCAAAGTTAATGCATCGCGGTTGAACAGCCAAAAGTTTTTCGCTTCCGAGAAACGAAAGCCGCCGCGGTTGATGTGTTCCGCGGCGGCGATATCGGTTAAGCAGATGGGTTATTTCTTGGCCGTGGTGTCTGCGGGTTGTGCTTGGGCAGCAGCGGCTTTGGCGGCCTCGCTGTCGGGTTTGAGCCAACGGTCGAACCAGTTGAAGAACTCACGTTGCCACAGCACGGAGTTTTGGGGTTTCTGCACCCAGTGGTCCTCGTCGGGGAAGAGCACCATACGCGCGGGCAGGTCGCGGAGTTTAGCGGCGTTGAAGGCTTGCATGGTCTGGGTGTAGACAATTCGGAAGTCGTTGTCACCTGTGGTGCACATGATGGGGGTGTCCCAGTTTTGCACGTAGTTGGCCGGATTGGCCACAGCGTAGGATTTCTGTGCGATAGCGTTCGACTTATCCCAGTACGGGCCGCCGAGATCCCAGTTGACGAACCAGAGTTCCTCGGTTTCGAGATATTGTCCCATCAGGTTGAAGATACCGGCGTGCGACAGGAATGCGGCGAAGCGGCCTTGGTGGTTGCCGGCGAGCCAATACACAGAGTAG
The DNA here is from genome assembly GCA_902772965.1 of uncultured Bacteroidales bacterium. Lineage (GTDB taxonomy): Bacteria > Bacteroidota > Bacteroidia > Bacteroidales > Muribaculaceae > Sodaliphilus. Next base: position 25,808 of record CACYCT010000131.1, read on the forward strand.
CCTCCGTAACTTGCGCCGGTTGCGCCGATGTGGTCACCGTCAATCCACGGCTCTTTCTTCATAAAGTCAACGGCCGAGATGTAGTCTTTCATGTTCTGACCTCCATAGTCGCCGGAGATCTGCGCGTTCCATTCCGTTCCGAATCCGGGCAGTCCGCGGCGGTTGGGCGCAATCACGACATATCCGTTGTGGGCCATGAGCAGGAGGTTCCAGCGATAGGAGAAGAATTGGCTCACGGGAGATTGGGGACCGCCTTCGCAGAAGAGCAGGGCGGGATATTTCTTCGACTCGTCGAAGTTGGGCGGAAGGAGAACCCAGGTGGTCATCTGCTTGCCGTCGGTGGTGGGCACCATCACTTTGCGGCATTCCACCTTGGCGAGTTTACCCATAAGTTCGTCATTGACGTGGGAGATTTGCACGGGTTGTTGTCCCGGGGTGACGGTGAACACTTCGTTGGGTTCAAGGAAACTGTGGCGCAGGGTGACAACTTTGTCGCCTGCGAAGGCGAGGGCGGCGTAGTCGTATTGTCCGGCGGCGACGGTGTCGATTTGTTGTGTGGTGACGTCAATGCGGAAAATGGGCATCGTGCCTTGGAAGGGGCAGATGAAATAGATGTATTTCTCGTCGGGCGACCAGGCGATGTTGTCAACCGAGTAGTCCCAGTTTGCGGTGAGATCCACTTTGTTGTTACCGTCGGCGTCCATCACGAAGATCCGGTTCTTGTCGGCCTCATATCCGTCGTGCTCCATCGAAAGCCAGGCGATTCGGCCGCTCTTGCTCACGATGGGATTGTTGTCGTAACCCATCATGCCTTCGGTGAGGTTGACGGTTTTCCCGTCTTCAAGGTTGTAGCGGTAGAGGTCGGAGTTGGTGGAGATGGCATATTCTTTACCGGTTTTTTTGCGGCATACGTATATGATGCTCTTCGAGTCGGGTGCCCACGCGAGTTGCTCCACGCCGCCCCAGGGGCGCATGGGTGATTCAAACTGGGTGCCTTCGAGCAGGTCGGTGACATCGGCCAGACGCGTTCCCTCGAATTTGGCCACGAAGGGGTGGGGGATTTCAGTAACCCACTCGTTCCAGTGCTTGTACATCAGGTCATCGATGATACGTGCTTTGGTCTTGTCAAGGTCGGGGTGATAGTCTTGTGCTGTCTTGCCGTATTTGACGGTGGAGATGAGCACGACGTGGCTTTCATCGGGCGAGAGGACAAATCCCTCGATTCCGTTTTCAAGGTCGCTCACGCACTTACGGCTCGAACCGTCGGCGTTCATCACCCAAAGTTGGGGCTTGGCGTCATCACGCGCGTCATCTTTGTAAACGAAGGCTATTTTGTTACCTTTGTCAATCCACACGGCGTTCGACTCACTGTTGGGGGTGGTGGTAAGTCTGACGGGGTCTTTTCCGTCGACACCCATAACCCAGAGTTCGCGGTTACCTTTGTTCTGTTCAACACTTTGGTAACTGACACCGTAAAGGATTTTCGTTCCGTCGGGCGATACTTGCGGGTCGGAGACTCGTCCGAGGGCGTTAAGCAATTCGGGCGTGAAAACGCCGTTCTCAACAGTCACTTCGGGCTTTTCGATGAGTTTGCCCGAGTTCGCTCCGTTGTCGGCGCAACTGACTCCGCCGATAAGAGCCAGCGAAGTAAGCATGGCTGCGGTGTTTTTTAGCAGGTTCATATAAAAATAGTTAGAAGATTGATTAGTCGGTCTTTGTTACAACTTGCAAAGTTACAACCTTTTTCCCTATCGGGCAAAAAAACGTTGCACACCGGGGCGGAAAATGTTTTCCGTTAAAGGATGATGCTGAGCAAGACGTAAGCGGGTAGGGGATTGGAGAATGTGAGCAGGATGTCGGAGGTGTAAGTTGAGCGGCCACGGTAAAGATGCCGGCCATCGTAGGTGTAGAGAATATCGGAACTGTACGAGGAGTTTCCACGATAGATGTAACGGTTGTCATAGGTGAGTACGATGTCGGAGGTGTAGGTTGAGCGGCCGTGGTAGATGTGTGATTTGGCGTAGGTGTAGAGGATATCGGAGGAGTAGGTGGAACGCCCGCTGTATATGTGCGAGCTGGCGTAGGTGTAAATGATGTCGGAGGTGTAGGTCGAACGCCCGTGATAAAGGTGCCCGTTGGCGTAGGTGTAGATAATATCGGAAGTATAGGTGGAGTTTCCGCGATAGACGTGTGTTTGCGCACCGGCGGTGAGCGTGAGGCCGAGAATCATCACGGCGAGCAGAATCAGGCGGAGTGGGGTAGTGGTTTTCATGAGGGAGTTGTTTGGGGTTTGTTGTATTGTGCGATTTTGTCAACGATGATGGC
>CACYCT010000132.1 GCA_902772965.1 uncultured Bacteroidales bacterium
TCTTCGAGGCACGGTTTTGTCAGTGTATCCTTTGACCAAGCGGCGCGGGTCTTCGACTCGCTTGCATGGTCTTACGCACAAAGTCGGACCTTCGGCCCGCCTGTGCCTCCGGCACGGCGTTGACGGTAAACGCATACTGCCATAGTGGCCGTCTACGGCACGGTGTTGACGGTAGGCGCGCTCTGCCATAGAAGCCGCTCACACCTCCGTCGCGGCGTAGATGGTAGACGCACTCTGCCATGAGGCCGCCGGAGACTGCGGACGCACACTGCCATATAGGGAGTCTGCGCCTCCGTCGCGGCGTAGATGGTAGACGCACTCTGCCATAGAGGCCGCCCACACCTCCGGCGCGGAGTTGACTGTAGACGCTCTCTGCCATAGAAAGCCGTCGGAGACTGCGGACGCACACTGCCATATAGGGAGTCTGTGCCTCCGTCGCGGCGTAGATGGTAGATGCACTCTGCCATGAGGCCGCCTGCGGCTCCGTCGCTATGTTGGGTCGAGTGGCATTGCCTTCTCGGTGAACTGAGCGGCAGGAAAACCAGCCCCTAAAAAAGCGGAATCCGGTTCAGTGGCAACTGCCAACATTCACAGAACGATTCCTTACTGAGTCTACTTTGCCTACTCTTTTCAGTAGTTTTTTGCAAATTTTGTTCTGAAATATTTGTTTAGTTCGAAAATTGTCAATATCTTTGCGGCGATGAATCAATCAATTCAGATTTTTGTGTTCGACAATATCGGCCGTAAATGCCGAAAACGAAACTGAGTGAGATGGATTTAATAATAATCTTATTTTCAAATACATAAATTTAAGCATTATGTTTAAAATTAAATTAACAAGGCATTTATCCTTGAAGACGGCAGGAGATTATCGAGTTCTCCTGACTGGTGGACCGGTAGCGTATGGAAAGACGCTATGGGCAGCACTGTGTCATAACAACGAAATCTTTTATAAGGGGGCATCGGATCCAACTCGGGCTTTGATGCCCCCGCTTTAAACCGGACAACATAAACAAAAACTCCACATCGCCCTATGAAACCGCTTAAACTACTATTCACTCTTTTGTTGCTCTGTGCGGTGGCATTGCCCGCGCGAAGTCAAATGGGCGCAAAAGACTCGGCCAATTACATGGACTTCCTCATCTTTAAGGTAATTGACCAGGACAAACAAGAAGCCGCGCTCACGGGTTACATTCCCTGCTTTGTTAACGAGGGAGGATTCGGACCGCAGTTCCCTGTGATGCACACCATCGTTATCCCGCAGAAAGTAACCATCGACGGTCAGGAATATACCGTGGTGGAACTCGCCGATGGCGCACTTGGCGGCCTCGGCAGCACCCCGTACCCGCAGCGGTTCGAACATTTCTCTCCGCGCGTGGTGGTTCTGCCACCCACCATCCGCCGTTTAGGCAAGGGAGCACTCGCCACTCACACAGGATTCACACTCAACCTGCTCCATGTCGACTTCCCTGAGTCTGTCACGGAAATCGGCGACAACTGCCTTGCCTCCAACCAAAGCGGCAGTGTCACTTTCCCGAAAAACCTCAAATCTCTCGGCAAAGGCAACATCTGCGGGCTGTGGATGACAAACGTGAACCTGCTTTTCAGCAATATGGAGGTCACCCCCCAGATGCTTTACATGTGTGAATCCATAGAAAATCTGAAAATCGAAGGTGAGAATATCACCATTGCGGAAGGAACATTCAGTTTCCAGCGGATTTCCTCAATCGAATTTGGGGAATACCCTGTCACACTCAAGAAAAACGCCTTCGGTGACATCAAAACATGGGACAGCCCCGGAAAGGTTTTCGTGCGCTGCAATGAGCCTTATGCGATAAGCAACGAGGCCTTCAGCGAGGAAACATTCCAGAACGCGACCCTGTACGTGCCCGAATCGGCTCTCGAAGCCTACAAACAGACGCAAGGTTGGAGCAAATTTGCCCATGTCGAAACGCTGCCCGAACCCGGGAAAATGGTTCAGGAAGGAGTCATATGGAACTATTACGCCAAGACAAACGAAGATGCCCTGCGACTGCAGCGCTACAGCCTGCGCTTCAGCGGAACAACCACTATCGGCGGTAAAGAATACGCCAACGCGTACCGCTACACCGACAAAACCTTCAACGCCGACCAACTCACGCCCTGCGCGTTCGTCCGTCAGGAAGGCGACCGCATTTACGCCTTGCCCAATGCGGACTACGACCTCGCCCTCGACCCTGCCGGCCTTGCCGTAGGAGGCAATATTCAAGCCGATGAAAACGGCGAGAAACTCCTCTACGACTTTACCGGAGCAGAGGCTATGAAAGCCATTTACGGTGACAATATCTGTCAGTCGCAATCCGTTGCTGTACAAGATATTGAGCGAGAGACGTTCACCTTGAATGAAAACCGGTTCGTGCAGGCAATCGGCTTTGACGGCGCCGAGGACGGCGACCTGCTCAGCCCGATGACGCGGAACGGTGACTATGGCTGCGCCGGACTGATGAGCGTCACAGAAGACGCCACGGGAAAGACAATCTATACCGGCTCCGGCAGAAAAGCATATGGCGACAAACGTAAGGCATTCGAACTGACCGAGCGTGACGACCTTGAGTGGACCTATTTTCTCCACGACATCAGAAAACACTCAAACGCCAATCCTACCCCGCCATTCATAGGCTACTATCATATCCGATTGGTTAAAAACGGCGAACATTCAGCGTTAGCGTATCGCTATCAAGGTGATTTCAACCAATCCGAACTCACCCCGATAGCAGTCTTGAGAACCGAACCCGAAACCGGTAAGGTGTACTGCACCCCTAACGAGGGTTACGTTCTACAGGACTACGATCGTCTCTTCTGCTGCGGGATCTCCTATAGTTGGAATTTGGATCAAGGTACTTTAAATGAGTTGAAATATGCAGTAGCGCAATTGTATGATTCGTTTGACGCTTATGAAGCCCGAGAAAACTACACGACCTCACTGCAGAAACTCTGCGGAGCATATCGCCGCGTGTGTGAGTACTCTAACGGTAAATATAAATTTATTGAGGGGTTAGGTGCCGACTCATACTCTGAAATCGTGCCGAGTTCTTCTTTGGCGGCCTTCACCAGAGACTTGTTGGCTTCACATCTCGACCGTGAACTTGCGGGAGGACTCTGCCTCATCACCGACCTTGAAGGAAATGTCATCTACGAAGGATACTACGCCGAACAATACCGCAACGACCTCAACAAGGACGGAATCATCGACGTGGCCGACCTGAATATGGTCGTTGACGCATGCGTAAATCCCGCCGCACTGCCTCAAGGGGTCAGCGCGGACGTCAACCGGGACGGATGCGTGGATGTGGGTGACCTGAATATGCTCATCAACCGCATGCTCGGTAAATAATCTCCACCAATACCCGCTTCTCGCGCCTCCGCACAACAACCTGCGGAGGCGCGTCGGTTTTTCACAATCCCGAAAAAAACACGCGCATAAGCCGAACCAATCGAAAACTTTTGCGTAACTTTGCCGTCGCTACCGGAAAAAATACAAACCATATACACCATCACAATGAAAAAAATCATCTCCGCCCTTTGCCTCGCCGCGCTGCTGCTCACATCATGCGGCTCAGTGCCCATCACAGGCCGCAAGCAACTCAACCTCGTCTCCGACGCACAAGTGCTCCAGTCAAGCCTCGCGAGTTACCAGAGTTTTATGTCCTCGGCCTCCATCTCGACACAAAAAGTGCAGTCAGAGCAAGTCACACGCGTGGGCAAGCGTATCGCAGCCGCCACTGAGGCCTACCTCAACGCCAACGGCATGAGCGACCAGGTGAAGAACTTCGCCTGGGAGTTCAATCTCGTCAAATCCAACGAAATGAACGCTTGGTGCATGCCCGGCGGAAAAATCGTTGTATATGAGGGGCTTATGTCAATCGTCAACTCCGACGACGACCTCGCCGTTGTGCTCGGACACGAAGTGGCCCACGCCGTGGCTAAGCATGCCAACGAGCGCATGAGCCAGCAAGTCGCCGCCAGCGCGGGAGCGAAAATCCTCGGAGCCGTCATGCAGGGACAAAGTTACAACACTCAAGTGATTGCCCAGCAGGTGTATGGCCTCGGAGCGCAATACGGCGTGATGCAGCCCTTTTCACGCTCCCACGAGAGCGAAGCCGACAAAATGGGCCTCGTGCTGATGACCATCGCCGGATACAACCCCCAAAACGCCATCTCGTTCTGGCAAAAAATGTCGGCCAACAGTTCCAGTTCAACCCCCGAGTTCCTCAGCAGCCACCCGAGCCACGAGACACGAATCGCAAACCTCACCAAGTGGGTGCCCGAAGTGAAAAAGCAATACGGAAAATAAACACACGCCCCATCAGAACAATGCAACAACTCGAAGCCCTGCGCCAACTGATGCGCAAAAAAGGCGTCGACGCCGTCATCATTCCCGGAACAGACCCGCACCAGTCGGAATACCCCGCACAGCACTATAAATTCCGCGATTACATCACCGGATTCACCGGCTCCAACGGAACCGCCGTCGTAACCCTCAACGGCGCCGCGCTCTGGACCGACTCGCGCTACTTCCTCCAAGCCGAGCGGCAACTGCAGGACTCCGGATTCGAACTCATGCGCGAAAACGGTGACAACCCCTCTCCGACCTACGAGGAGTGGCTCGCCGAGAGCCTCGCACCCGACGACATCATCGCCATCAACGGCATGCTCTTCTCCACCATCGACGCCAACCGGCTCGAACGTTTCTGCGGCGAAAACGGATTCCGGATGGCAACCGACTTCGATCCCGCCGGAGACATCTGGGCCGCCCGGCCGCCGCGGCCGCTCAACCCCGCCTACCCCTACGACGAGCAACTCGCCGGAGAAACCGTAGACAGCAAAATCAGCCGCACACTCGAAATCATCAGCCAGAACGACGCCGACGCCATGCTTGTGGCCGGCCTCGACGAGATCGCGTGGCTGTTCAACATCCGCGGCGCAGACATCGAGCGCACTCCCGTAACAATCGCTTACGCCTACATCGCCGAAGACGACTGCAACCTCTTCATCGACAGCAAGAAAATCACACCCGAACTCGCCGACCACCTCAAGCGCTACCACGTCCGTACACGCGACTACGACGACATCACGCGCTTCCTTGAGCGGCGCTCCACCCTCGAAACCGTGCTGCTCGACCCGAAAATCGTTTCCGACACCCTCGCCAACGCCCACCCGGGCGCAAAACTCTACGCCACTTCACCCGTCAACGCGCTCAAAGCCATTAAAAACGAGGCGCAAATCAGCGGAATCCGCCAAGCCATGGAGCGCGACGGAGCCGCACTCGTGCGCCTGCACATGTGGCTCGAGCAAAACGTGCCCGCAGGTGACCTGACCGAAATCGACGTGGCCACACAAGCCGCAGCCGAACGCGCCAAAGAGGACAAATACACCGACGAGTCGTTCGACCTCATCGCCGGATACGCCGACCACGGCGCCATCGTCCACTACCAAGCCACCCCCGAGACAGCCGCCACACTCCGACCCGAAGGCATGCTGCTCATCGACTCCGGCGGACAATACCTCGACGGAACAACCGACATCACCCGAACCATCACCCTCGGCAACCCGACCGAGCAGCAGCGACGCGACTACACCACCGTGCTGCGCGGCCACCTCGCCCTGCAAGGCGCGCACTTCCCCGAAGGCACCACCGGCGCCCACCTCGACGCCCTCGCCCGTATGCCGCTGTGGAAACAGGGTCTGACCTACTGGCACGGAACAGGACACGGAGTGGGGCACTTCCTCAGCTGCCACGAAGGCCCACAGTCCATCCGCAACGACCAGAACCCCACACCGCTCCGGCCGGGTATGGTCGTGAGCGACGAGCCCGGACTGTACCGCACCGGCCAGTACGGAATCCGAATCGAGAACCTGCTCCTCGTAGTCGAAGCCGAACAAACCGAATCTTTCGGCACGTTCCTCGCCTTCGAGCCACTCACACTCTTCCCCTACGATCGTCGGCTCATCGACACCGCTCTGCTCACCCGGGAAGAAATCCGGCAAATCAACGACTATCACGCCATCGTGGCGCAACGGCTGCTCCCGCACCTCAACCCCGAGCAGGCGCAATGGCTGCAGGCACAAACCGCTCCGCTATAAGCCGGAGTGGTAAAGGGAGTGTTGCCACGCGGTAAATTCACAGTCGAGATGAAATCTGTTGTTCGAATACTTTTGTCGGTGACGGTCGTGCCGCTGTTGTTGCTTACGGCGTGCGGCGGCAACGATTCTGTCGCCGTCAGCGACCGGCAGCGCGCGCAAGCCGAAGCGCGCGCCGAAGGGGCCGGTATCGACCGGCTCCGGCAGATCGCCGACAGCCTCGAGCAGGCCGAAGACCGGTACGGTCTCATGATTACCATGAAACACCTCGGGAAAGCGTGCCGGAACAATTCCAGATTCGACGACGCCATCAACGCCCACAAACGCGGGCTTACACTCGCCACCGAACTCGCCGACACCGTCGAAATCATACGCGCGCTCAACAACCTCGGAACCAATTTCCGCCGCATGGGAATCCTCGACGAGGCCGCGGGATACCACTACCAGGCACTCACCTACTGCGAGAAAGCCGCCGACCAGACCTCGCCCGAAGCCCGGAAAAACCGCGTCATCTCGCTCAACGGAATCGGAAACATCCTCATGACGCTCGAAAACGACCAAGCCGCCGACAGCGTGCTCCGGGCAGCACTCGAAGGGGAAAAGCAACTCGGCAGCGAACTCGGACAGGCCATCAACCTCGCAAACATCGGTGCCATTATGGAACGGCGCGGACAAAACGACTCCGCCCGCGTCTACTACCAACGCTCGCTCGAGATGAACCAACGCGCCGGTAGCCAACTCGGTATATCACTCTGCTACACACACTTCGGCCAACTTGACGAAAAAGCCGACCAACTCAACGCCGCCGTTGAGCAATACCAAAAGGCATACCGGATTATGCGCCAAAGCAGCGACACATGGCATTGGCTCGAGGCGTGTCAGGCACTCGCGCGCGTGCACATCAAACTCAATCAGATTCCACAAGCCCAGCGGTACATCAGCCAGGCCGACAGTATCGCCACCGCCATCCACTCGCTCGAACATCAGGCTTCCAATCTCCAACTCAAATACCAACTCGCCCGCAAACAAGGCGATATCAGCCAGGCGCTCAATTACCACATCGCCGCAAATGAGTTGCAAGACAGTCTTCTCAGTTCCGCCAGTGTCAACCAGGTGCAAAACTCGCGCGTGCAATTCGAACGTCAGCGCCGCCAAGCCGAAGTAAACCTGATTCAAAGCAATTACGAGACCCAACGCCGGCTCAACAACGTGATTATCGCCGTGGCCGTGCTCGTGGTGCTCCTCGCCGCTGTGGCCATCGCTTTCCTGCTCTACTCCCTGCGCGTTCGAAAACGCGACCAGGAACTCCTCCGGCGCGTCGAGAAGATGAGAACCGGATTCTTCACCAACGTCACCCACGAGTTCCGGACACCACTCACGGTAATCCTCGGACTTGCCGACCAACTCCGGAATTCCGCCGACACCGATGTTCAGCACGAAGCCGCCATCATCTCCCGGCAGGGAAACAACCTGCTCCAACTCATCAACCAACTTCTCGACATCAGTAAAGTGAGCAGCGCCATCGGAAATCCCGAGTGGCGGCACGGCGACATCGTGCCCTATCTGGCCATGCTTATCGAGAGTTACCGGCAACTGGCCGCCACCAACGGCATTGAACTCGCTTTCGCCGCGCGCCGCCAAAGCATCGAAATGGATTTCGCGCCCTACTACCTGCGCCGCGTGGTGAGCAACCTCGTCGGAAACGCGCTCAAATACACCCCGCCGCAAGGACACATCTACATCACCTGCGACAACACCACCGACTCCTTCGCGCTCACTGTGGCCGACAACGGAGTGGGTATAGACCCCAACGACCTGCCGCACATTTTCGAAACTTTCTATCAAGGTCAAGCAGCCACCGTTCGCGGCGAGACCGGTTCCGGAGTGGGACTCGCGCTCGTACACCAAATCGTAACCGCCATGGGTGGCACCATCACCGTGCACTCCGATAAGGGGAAAGGCGCCGTCTTCACCGTCACCCTCCCGCTGAAACAGGGCGAGGGAACATGGCCCGCTCTCGACGACATCACGCCCGTCGACACCGTGCAGCACACCGCCACCAGCGAGGAAATCCCCGAAGACACCACCGACGCCGAATCCGGCCTGCCTCTCCTGCTTGTGGTGGAAGACCACGGCGATGTGGCCAAGTTCATCGGCTCGCTGCTGCAGAACTCCTATCAGATCGCCTACGCGCACAACGGCACGCAGGCCCTGCAACGCGCCGAGGAAACCGTGCCCGACCTGATCATCACCGACCTGATGATGCCCGGCGACATCGACGGACTGGAACTTTGCCGGCGCATAAGAGACAACAACGTGCTTTGCCATATCCCGCTCATCGTCATCACCGCGCTCTCGGGCGATGACAACCGGATACGCGGCGTGGAAGCCGGAGCCGACGCCTATCTGGTGAAGCCTTTCAACGCCGACGAACTTCGCGCGCGCGTGACAGCCTTGCTTGAACAGCGTAAACGCCTGCAGCGGTATTACGCCATCGTTGACAACGCAACTCAGCCCGACAGCACAACTCAGCCCGAGCCCCGGCAAGAGGAGCAGCCCTTACCCATGAGCGAGAACGACAAGCAATTCTACGACCGTTTCACCGCCCTGGTTCATGCTGCCGTTCAAGCCCATCAGGTCGACATTGAGGCCATCGCTTCCGACATGGCCATGACCTCGACGCAACTGCGGCGGAAACTGCGCGCGCTCACCGGGCAAACCACCGTTGTGCACATCAACCGGATGCGCATGCGTATGGCCGCCCAACTACTCCTCGAGCAGCCCGACTTGCCCATCGCCGACATCGCCGACCAATGCGGATACGACGACATGGCCTACTTCTCGCGTATTTTCAAGCAAATCTACAACACCACCCCCACGCAGTACCGCGCCGCGAACACCACTCCCCAGCCGGGTAAGTGATAGGGTAGGGCGCGTACGCCCCCACGTGGCTATTTACAGACAGAGTTAGCACAATCATATGGGGGTTTATAGACCCTTACGCACATGGAGTTATAGAGCCGTTATTTCTGCACGATGGCGCCGCGCACGTGCACCTGTACCGCCTCGGGTGCGGAGTAGGTGGTGTGGATCTTCCCGTCGGCTGCGAGGCGGTGGCTCACGGTGATGACTCCAAACGGCGTGGGTACGGCACCCTCCACACGGGTGCAACCCACCAAATGTGGCTCTATGAGCACGCTGCGGAATCCGGCGCGTGTGGGCCGGACACCGAGCACGTGGCGCGTCAGCCATGACGTGGGGCCGGATGCCCATCCGTGGCACATGCTTAACCGTAGTCCCTTAAAGCAATAGTCTCCGCCGTCGGCGTGGATGTCGAATGTTCCGGCAGGAACCGGTTGGTCAATCCGTCCGGCGCGCGAGGCGGCGGAGTAGTCAAACTCTTCCCAGAACGTGTCGGCGCCCAAGTCGAGCATTCCGCCCCAGTAGCGGCTGATCATCTCCACGGCCTTGTCGTGGTGCCCCGTTTTGGCGAGTGCCTCGAGCATATAGTAGCCGTAGAACGTGCTGAACGCCTCGGGACCGTGATCTGTGAGCACGCGTGTGTCGGCCTCGGTGCCGTTGCCGGCGAGTATTTTCAGCGCTGCGGCCTGATTGTTGTCGCAATGGTCGGCCTTGGCGCGGCGCAGTCGGCTCAGAATCGCGTTGCATTGGTTCGAAAGGCCGAGGTCGTCAAGGGCAAGCGCCAACTCTTGTGCGGCTTCCACGGCCATGACGCACATCGACTGCAGTCCCGACTGAATCACGTCGTCGCGACGGCTTGTGGGCCAGTCGATGAAGCGCGTTCCGCTCAGGTGTTCGCGTCCGCGGCGGTCAATGCAGGTGTCGATTTGGTTGATGAGCCGGCGCAGATAGTCGTGTTGCTCGGTGAGGTAAGTTGTGTCAGCCTGGTGGAGGAAGAGGTCGCGGTGGGTGATGATCCACCACAGCGAGTAGGAGCACATGCCGTTCATCCACCCGGGCAGGGGAGTGTCGTCGCGGGCGAAATCGAGCGAGCGGCGCACCACGTCGGAGTTGCCGAACACGTTGTTGATTGTCATCACCTCAGGGTTGATGTCTCCGATCCACACGAGGCGGTCGCGCTTGATGCCGTCCCAAACGTAGTCCTGCATGCACAGCGCGACGGTTCTCGCCCCGGCCTGCCAGATTCGGTTCAGGCGCTCGTTGTCGCTCTTGAACGCGCCGAGCCATTCAAGTTGCCGCTCGCGCGCCACGCCCCGCACGGCCCGAATCGGCATCTCTGTGTCGATATCCTCAAGTTCAATGCAGACGAAGCGGAATCCGGTGTTCCCCACGCGGACTGTGCCCAACCACGGCACGTCGACCGTTGTCGCATGCACGGCGTGGTCGTTGTTGAAGTTCTTGGCGTTCCCGTCGCTTGCCGGGTTATAGATGGCTTCCGACACGCTTTCGCCGAACTGCACGCGCAGGCGGGCCGGAGTATGGCTTGCCCGGATTGGCGCGGCGATTTCGATGCCGCCGTGCATCTCGCGTCCCATGTCAAGCACCACGCGGGCGGGCGCCGTGGCCGACGAACGCAGCCGCGCCGCACGGCGGTCGGCCACCGAGAGTTGGCCCGAGAAAGGCTCCAGAAGAACCTCTGCCTCAGACACATCGCCCGAGGTGGAAACGATGCGGGCGGGAGTGATGAACTGTTCAGTCAGTTGTGCTTCGGCTGCGGCAGTGATGGCCATAAGGCATAGCGCCACGGCGATGTGTAATCGGGATAGATGTGTCATAACGTTTTTTATCGGAAGTTGCGAATCAGCGCCCGGATTCCTAATCTCCTCTGAGTTCAGTTCTCTTGCTTGCTGTCGTCTTCACTCCAAACGTATGCGCCGATGTCGATGGCTCCGGATGCGAAGCGGTCGCGTCCGTATCGGTCGTAGCGCGCCGATTCGGGGCAGTAACCGATGTTACCGCGCGCGATGGCGTCGCTGCCGTTGGCAAGACGGTAGTCGAAGATGTATTTCTCGCGGTGGACAAGGAATTTGGGGTTGGCTTTCCAAACGATGTTCAGGAAGTTGTTGTCGTCGGTTCCGGCCGATTTCATCAGGCAGTTGCGCAGGTAAATCTGCGTGTTGTCGAGCACGCCCACGTTGATGTCGTCGGGCATGCCGTAGAAGATACAGTTGTCGAGGTAGCATTGCATGGGCCATTGCTCGTCGGTGGCCTCGTCAAGGAAGAGGTTGAGAATCGGGTCGGAGGGAACGGCGAAGAGATAGTAGTTGGTAAAGGTGCAGTTGATCATGTGAATCCGTCCGCCGATGAAGTTCACCACGCCTTTTGCGGCATCGCTCACCTCGGTTCCTTCGGCGTCGACCCAGGCGCTGTAGGTGGTCAGTACCGACGAACTGCTGTTGTGCAGCATACAGTTGAACATGTGCAGGCTGCGGCGGTTCAGGTTGTTGCCGCTCACGTGCAGTCCGAGTTCACTGCCCTGCATGTCGACGTATGCCCACTCGTTGTCGAAACTGCCCTGGCTGATGATCACTCCGCCCCATTGTCCGGCCATGATGTTGAACCCGATTTCTCCCACAACGTGGTCGAGCCGGTCGCCGCGCAGGTTGATGTGTTTCTCGGGTGTTCCGATGGCTTTGAGAGTTCCGTACACGCGCATGGCCGCGCCTTTGTGGAACAGCAGCGACGTGCCGGGTTCGAGCGTGAGCGTGGCGTCGGGCGCGACAACGAGGGTGTCGTAAACGATGTATGGCCGCGTGGCGGTAAAGGTGGTGTTGGTCCAGATGGTGTCGCCGGTGAGGTTGATGGCGTCTTGCCCCCACGCGAGCAGGGTCACGCTCTGCGTCACGCCGTTGGTCACAAAGTCGATTTGGTCGCTGAACTTGACCAGGTCGGTGGATTCGGTCGCGTCGAGATACGACTCCACGAACACGTAGATACTGTCGCCCCCGCGGATTTCCACGTCGTGAAACTCGCTTCCCTTCACGCCGTCAACGTTCAGGAAAAAGTGTCCTTTTCCTGTTCCGGCCACTTTGATCGAAGAGATTTTGAGTTGCTTCTTGCCGCGGTTGTACACCACAAACTGCTTTGTGGGCGTACCTTGTTGCGTGATGATGGTGTCGAAGGTGACGGTGTCGGTCGAGAACGTGAGCAGGTCGGTGGTGGAGGTGGAGAAGTCGTCGTTGATGCAACTCGTTGTCGAGAGCAGGGTTACGAGCGTGATGACCGCCATGGGGAGGATATATCGCAGAGATTTCATATTGTCGTGTATTACCACCTTATATAACGCACCATCGGCGGAAATATTGTAACTCGCGTTCGGGCGGTGGGTGTTAGTTCGAGTAGGTTCGACGGATGGTCATCAGTGTTTTACCGTCTTGCGTGACGGTTACAGACGTGATTCGACCGCGGGTGTCGATCTGGTACTCGAACTTGCGCTCGGGTTGCGGTGTCTCGGTTTCGATTTGGGTGATGCCGATGAGGTATTTCTTGAACGTGGCGCTGTCGTAGTCGTAGAGGTAGCGCAGCACGCTTCCGGCGCTTTCCTGGCGGATGATGTAGCCGTCGTTGTACACGAGCGTGCGCCGGCTGTCGCCGTCGGTGACAACGACTTTGGCGATTGCTCCGGCGTCGTTGTAGGAGTACACCCATTTGTTGCGTGTGTCGCCGGCAAGGATTTCAAGTTTGTCGAGGCTGTCGTAGAATGGTTCGATGTTTTCGGTGTGTCCGGCCCGGTTGATTCGGCTCAGGCTGTAGCCGTGCAGGTTGTCGTAGGCGTATTCATAGGTGGTGACGGTGGTTTTTCCGCGCGCGTTCTGGATGGACGACTGCGTGAGCAGGCCTTGGTCGTTGAACACGAACCGGCAGTGCCGCGCTTTCTTCTCTCCGGCGATGTGGAGTGTCTCGTCAACGGTACCGGTGCAGCCGTTGAAGCCTATGTCCATGTGCTCGAAGCGGTAACTGTGCGTGGGGTTGTTCACCAGATTGGCGTAGAATGATTTGATACGCGGCTCGTGGGCGGTGTTCTCGTCGATGTAGGTGGTGAGGCGTTCGAGGGTGGTTTGCGGGTTGCAGTATGCCCGCACGACGGCGGCGTCGCGTTGCTTGCGGGCCTGCTCGATGAAGAACGACTCGGGGTAGTTGTTGATGAAGATGTCCCACGAGTCCACCGTGTTGAGCCGGCGGGCTTGGTTGTATGCCTCTCGTTCAACCACGCGCTGCTGTTGCAGGTCGGCGTCGGTTTGTTGGGCGCTCACGCCGATGGCGGCGCAGAGCATCAGACTGACAATGGTGTGTTTCATGGTGTGTGTTAAGGTTGATTATCGGATTTTAAAGGTTACAAAGGTGAGCACGGCCAGCATGATGGAAACGAGCAGGAACCGCATCGTGATTTTGTTTTCGGGCTGCGCGTTGGTGGGTTTTTGAATCAATACATGGTTGATTTTTCCGGCCGGAATCTGGAAATGGTGGTGGATAGGCGACATTTTGAATATCCGTTTTCCGATACCGGTGCGGCGGTAGGTATAGCGGTAGTATCCAGTCTGGAGCATGTTCGAGAGCGCTTCGACAACAAACACGCCGCACAGCAGCGGCAGCAGCAACTCTTTCCGGATCAGGATGGCGAACACGGCCACGATGCCACCCAGGCAGAGGCTACCCGTATCGCCCATAAAGACTTGTGCGGGATAGGAATTGTACCACAGGAATCCCACCGTCGCGCCGATAAACGCCGCGGCGTAGATCACCAGTTCGGCGCTGTCGGGAATGTACATGATGTTGAGGTAGGTCGCGAAGCCGACGTGTCCGCCGAGGTAGCACATAATGGCGAGCGCCACGCCGTAAATCGCGCTTGTCCCCGAGGCGAGGCCGTCGAGGCCGTCGGTAAGGTTGGCGGCGTTCGACACGGCTGTGACGATGAAAATGCAGGCGATGAAGAATACAATCCAGCCACCGGTTTTGGCGAAGTCGCCCGTCCAGCGGGTAAACCAGTTGTAGTCGAAGTTGTGGTTTTTGATGAAGGGTAGGGTGGTTTGGGTGGTTTTGGCTTGTTGCTGTTTGTGAACGATTTCGATTTCGCCCGTTTGTTGGTTGTGAACCTCCACGTTTTCGTTCATCACGATGGACGGGCTGAGGTACATGGTCAGTGCCACAATCACGCCGAGGCCGATTTGTCCGACGACTTTGAATTTTCCTTTGAGGCCTTTTTTGTTGTGGCGTACGATTTTGATGTAGTCGTCGGCGAATCCGAGCGCGCCGCACCAGAGCGTGGCGATAATCATGAGCAGCACATACACGTTGTCGAGCCGCCCGAGCAGCAGCACAGGCGCGAGGATGGCCACGATAATGATCAGTCCGCCCATGCCGGGGGTTTCCGATTTACGGTCTTTCTCGAGCATTTTCGCCACTTCGGCTTTTTTCTCGGTGTCGTTTTCATCGATACGCTCCAGTTCTTCACGGATTTTCTCGAGGTAGTTGGTGCGTCCGACGATGTTTCCGCTATGGTCGAGGTCGCGCTGGTCTTCGCCGCCGTGCCGGACGTAGAATTTGCGTAGCCAATTAATCATCGGGTTGCCGATCACAATCACGATGAACAGCGACAGGGCGAGCGCGAGGCCGGCGCGGAAGGTGATGTAGTCCATCAGGTGTGCCCCGGGTAGGTCGAAGCGTTGGAGGTATTGTGAGAGGTGGTAGAGCATATGGTGTGTTGTTAAGGTAGGTTCAATAAATTAAAAAATGAGGGTGGGTTTTTGGCTGTTTTTGTTTCTTATTGGAATCTGCTGTGCTAAAGTATCTTTGACTTTAACCGCGCTTCTGCTCGAGAATAAATCAAAAACATCTCAAGTTGATTTATATAACCCACCTTACGGTTCTAAGAGTTGTTCCCGGTCGTCGAAGTGGTGTTTCACGCCGTTGATTTCCTGATAGGTTTCGTGTCCTTTTCCGGCCACGAGGATGATGTCGCCGGGTTGGGCGAGTGTCCGCGCGGTGCGTATGGCTTGCCGTCGGTCGGTGATGACGAGGGCGTTTCGGGCTTGTTCGTCATCGAGGCCGGCCTGCATTTGCCGGAGAATCTCGTCGGGATCCTCATTGCGCGGGTTGTCGGATGTCAGGATAAGTTGTCCCGAGCGCTCCGCGGCGATGCGCGCCATGATGGGGCGTTTTGCCGCATCGCGGTTACCACCGCAGCCGCACACGGTGATGATTTTGCGTTTTGACGTGCCCACGAGGTCGATAATCGTGTCGAGCACGTTCCGCAGGGCGTCGGGTGTGTGGGCGTAGTCGACGATGGCTGTCGCGCCGTTGGGCAGTTGCAGGGTCTGGAATCGTCCGTCGGCGGGGTGTAGGGTACTCAGGGCGAGCAGGGCGTCGGCGCGGTCTACTCCGAGGAGCACCGCTGCGCCGTAGATGGCCGTGAGGTTGGAGGCGTTGAAGCGCCCCGTGAGCAGTACTTCCACTTCCTTGCCGTCGACGAGCAGGCTCATTCCGTCGAGTCGCTCTTCGAGCAGGCGGGTTTTGAAGTCGGCGATTTGCCGCAGGGAGTAGGTCGCTTGCCGCGCGTTGCAGTTCTGCAGCATCACGCGTCCGTTCTTGTCGTCAAGGTTGGTCAAGGCGAAGGCCTCGGGTGGCAGGGCATCGAAAAACGATTTCTTGGCCCGAAGGTATTCGTCCATCGTTTTGTGGTAGTCGAGGTGGTCTTGCGTGAGGTTGGTGAAGATTCCTCCGGCGAAGGTGAGGCCGTCGATGCGGTGTTGCGCGCAGGCGTGGCTGCTCACTTCGATAAATGCGTATTCACATCCGGCATCCACCATCTCGGCCAGCAGCCGGTTGAGGGTAAGGTGGTCGGGGGTGGTCTGTGTGGCGGGCACTTCGCGGGTGTCGATGATGTTTTTCACCGTTGAGAGCAGTCCTGCCTTGTGTCCGAGGTTCCGGAAGAGTTGGTAGAGTAGGGTGGCGATGGTTGTTTTTCCGTTGGTTCCTGTCACGCCCACAAGGCGCAACCGTTGGCTGGGGTTGCCGAACCACTGCGATGCGAGGTGAGCCAGGGCGATGTTGGAGTCCTCCACTTGGATGTAACTCACGTTGGGGTGAATCGTCTCGGGGAGTTGCTCGCATACGATGGCGCGTGCCCCGCGGGCGATGGTGTCGGGGATAAACCGGTGTGCTTCAACGGCCACGCCGCGCACGGCCACAAACATGGCGCCTTCGGTAACCTGGCGCGAGTCGCACGTGAGTTGCGTTATTTCCACGCCGTCGACCGCTCCGGTGAGCGATTTCGCGTGAACGGGTGATAAGAGTCGGCTAAGTTCCATTTAGGATTGAACTTGTTGTTTTTCGTTTTTCTTGTTGTGTTTTTGTTTCCAGATTCCGAACAGAATCAGCGAAATCAGCGCCACTGAGCATCCGATGGGCAGGCTCAGGGCGGGATTCAGCGCGAGTGCCGCGGGCGCGACGCAGATGAAAGTGGTGCATACGGCTGTCATCAGCATAGCCGGAATGAGGGTGATGATGTACGGTTTCCGTTCGATGGCGAGGTATACCGTGAGTGCCCAGAGGGTGAATACGGCCAACGTCTGGTTGCTCCATCCGAAGTATTGCCAGAGCACGTTGAAACCGTCCGGGTTGGCGATTTGCCACATCAGTAGGGCAAACGAGGCGAGGAACACGGGCAGGCAGATGATCAGACGGTTTCTGATGGTTTTCTGGTCAAATCTGATTGCTTCCGCGATAATCAGGCGCACGCTCCGGAGGGCTGTGTCGCCGCTGGTGATCGGGGCTGCCACCACGCCGAGCATGGCCAGGATGCCTCCGAGCAGGCCGAGCCATGAGGTGCACACGATTTTAATCACATCGGGGGCGGTGAAGTATTGAATCAGTGTCTTGCCTTCGCCATGGCCGAATTGCGAGGCGAACGCAATCATTTGTTGGTCGGAGATGAGTTCGCGCCAGCCGCCGTAGTAGAAGAAGTAACTCGACACGGTTGCCCAGATCAGGGCCACGAGACCTTCGGTTATCATAGCGCCGTAGAACACGCCGCGTCCGAGGCGCTCACTGTTCATGCAACGTGCCATGAGCGGGCTTTGTGTGGCGTGGAAGCCGCTGATGGCTCCGCAGGCGATGGTGATGAACATGCAGGGGAAGATGGGGTTCTTTTGCATGAAGGTCACGATTCCGAGGGCGTCTTGGCCGTTGATGGCGTTGCGCGCGTACCACGGCTCCATCTGGCCGATGTCCCACAACTCGGGCAGCGACGGCCATTTCGCAATCAGCACAACCAACATCGCTACGGCCATGAATATCAGCGAGATTGCGAATAACGGATACACCTTGCCGATGACTTTGTCAATCGGCAGCAGTGTGGCCACCACATAGTAAATGAAAATCACGGCAATCCATATCGTTTCCGATCCAGTGAAACTACTCAAGATGATAGCCGGCGAGTAGACAAACACGGCTCCCACCATGAGCATAAGCAGGCAGGTGAACACGAGCATCACGCGTCGGGCCGGGGTGCCGAGGTATTTACCTATCAGAGCTGGCAGGCTGGCGCCGTCGTTGCGCATCGAGAGCATGCCGCTGAGGTAGTCGTGCACGGCTCCGGCGAAGATACATCCCAGCACAATCCATATGTAGGAAGCCGGACCGAACCACATGCCCATTATCGCTCCGAAGATGGGACCTGTACCGGCGATGTTCAGGAATTGGATCATAAATACTTTCCACGTGGGCATTTCCACGTAGTCGACACCGTCGGCGAGGCGCACGGCGGGTGTGGGGCGGTTGTCCGGGCGGAACACGCGCTCAACGTACGCGCCATATCCGAAGTAGCCTAAGATTAACAGTATCAGGCAGATAATGAAACTAATCATATGAGTGTGTAAGAGTGATGTTGATACTTAATTCATTGGAATGCGGTCGAAGTTGTAGCCTTGCTCCCGCAGCCACTCTATCGCGCGCGGCAGGGCGTAGCGCAGGTTGCGTTCGGCCTTGAGAGAGTCGTGAAACACGATAATGGATCCGTTTCGGGCAAAACGCTTCACGTTTTCGAACACTTGCTCGCCGTTGAGTTTACGGCTGTAGTCCCGGCTGACGAGGTCGTACATGATGATGGCGAAGCGCTCGCGCAGCACCTTGCTCTGTCCCCAGCGGAGCAGCCCGTGGGGCGGGCGGAAGAGGTTGCTTTTTATCAATTCGTGGGCGTGGAACACGTTGAGCAGGTATCGCTCGGTGGTCACGTGCGCGCCTTGGAGGTGGTTCATCGTGTGGTTGCCCCAACTGTGGCCGCGCCGCTTGATTTGCTCAAACAGTTCGGGCGAGCGTTTCACGTTCTCCCCCACGAGGAAGAAGGTGGCCTTGATGCCGTACTTGTCGAGCGTGTCGAGCACCCACGGTGTCACTTCGGGAATCG
The DNA here is from genome assembly GCA_902772965.1 of uncultured Bacteroidales bacterium. Classification (GTDB taxonomy): domain Bacteria; phylum Bacteroidota; class Bacteroidia; order Bacteroidales; family Muribaculaceae; genus Sodaliphilus. The sequence goes on from CACYCT010000132.1 coordinate 18,506, forward strand.
GCCCGTCGTCGAAGGTGAGATACACCGTATGCTCGCGCTTGTGCAGGCGCCAGATGGTTTCGGGGAAGAGCATTCGGTAGAGCAGTGGCGGGCGTTCAACCAGCATGGGGCGAGTGTTTGGTGTTTAGGCTGTTTAAGAACATCCTGGGTGGAGGCGGTGTGCCTCCACCCAGGGTATGGGTTTAATCATCGTCTTCATCGTCCGGTTGGACTTGAACGGCGTTGATGGTTTGCATAATGCGCTGCATGTTCACGCCGCTGTTCTCGAGTTTGCCCAACAGGGCTGTGGTGGCGTTCCCGTCGTTGATTTCCGAGTAGGCCATAATCAGGTCAATCAGGTGACGCTGGTCGATGAACTTGTCGATTCGGTTGAGGCGTTCGTAGTCACTCGGTGCGAGGCTCTGGTAGAATCTGACGAATTGTCCGTATTTGAGCGCTTCGCTTTCGAGCACCTCACGGGCTTTTTTCAGGTCGGCCTCATTGCCCGACAATTCATTGAGGCGCGTATAGATTTGAGCGATCTGCTGGCCCATCTGCACGGCGAGCGGACAGGCTTTCACGGGGAGTTTCTGTTCCATCAGGGTGAGGATATGGCGGGCTTTCTGAATGCGGTCGGCCATGAACTGTTTGGCATCGCGTCCGAGGTAGGTGGCCTGTCCGTTTTCCGAGGCGAGGCGCGCCATTTGACCCTCGTAAATCAGGTCGGCGGCGAGGCTGAGCATGGTGGTTCGTGTGGTGGTGACCATGCGGCGGATGGTCTCGTCGAGATAGAGCGAGCCGGGTTCTGCCGTGTCGAGGCCGCCCCAACGGAAGCGCTTGGTGATGTTCTCATAGCACTTGTCGGTGTTGGTGGCTATGCTTCCGTCGTTGCTCCGTGACATGACGGGTGTCACCTGATACGCCATACCTGTATTGCTCAGGTAGGGCACCAGACCGAGGTAGAAACTCTCGGGCACGGTCATGGCGAAGTAGCACGGACGCTTCCATCCCTGAGCGATACTGTTGGCGATGATGTCGAGGGTCATCACGTTGCTCGAGGTCATTCCGGAAGCGCCGGTTTTGAGCAGGTTCATCTCGATGGTTTCCGAAATCATGTCTTTTCTTTCGGGGGAAACCACACCCGCGGCGACAGCCTTGTCGGCGTCAACGGGAATGAACATGATCGGGTAGCGGAACTCGCTCATGCCGTATTTGTTCTCCTTGCTGTGCTCGCTGTAAAGGAACTCGAGTGCTTTTTGCGCGGGCATGCGCACGGTGGTGTCGGGGTCGATGAAGTAGTTGTATTGCCGCTCGTCGTAGGCATACGTCAGCGGGCCGGCCTGCATCGGCAGTGGCTTGGAGTCGTAGGCGGCGCGGCGCATTTGGGCGATGTACCAGTCGGTGGAGAGGTAACTCAGGTTCACCACACGGACGTCGGTGCGATAGTTCTCCACTTCCTGCGCATACCAAAGCGGGAACGTATCGTTGTCGCCGTTGGTGAAGATCACGGCGTCTTTGTCAAGGCTCGAGAGGTAGTTCATTCCGAAATCCCGCGCGGCATATCGCCCGCTGCGGTCGTGGTCGTCCCAGGTTTGGCTCACCATCTGCAGCGGCACCAACAGGCCAATCAGTCCGGCCACACCGGCCATAGCGAGGCCTTTGGAGGTTTTCGACAGGTTCTCGCGCTCGCCCGACTTCTTGTCCTTCTTCTCCATCAAGTGGAGCACGGTGCGCCACAGTCCGGCAACTCCCATGCCAATCGAGATGGCAAAGGCATAGAACGAGCCGGCGTATGCATAGTCGCGCTCACGGGGCTGGTTGGGCGTCTGGTTGAGGTAGAGCACAATGGCGATGCCGGTCATGAAGAACAGGAAGAACACCACCCAGAACTGCTCGATGCCGCGCTTGCCGCGGTAGGCCTGCCAAATCAGGCCGATGATGCCCATCAGCAGCGGCAGCAGGAAGAACACGTTGTGGCCTTTGTTACCCTTGCCCAACTCGTCGGGAAGCAGACTTTGGTCGCCAAGCCGGGGATTGTCGATAAACGGTATGCCCGAAATCCAGTTACCCTGCGTAACCTCGCCCATACCCTGAATGTCGTTCTGACGTCCGGCGAAGTTCCACATGAAGTAGCGCCAGTACATGTAGTTGAGCTGGTAGGAGACGAAGAAGCTGATGTTGTCGGCCATTGAGGGCTTGAAGCGGTATGCCGTGTTGACGGCATTTCCCTCGGAATCGACATGTGTGGTGACTTGGGTGTTCGGCTGCGTGTCCATGTGGAGCCACTCGCGATACTGCTGCAAGTGTGCTTCAGAGTGAATGCGCGGGAAGAGCATATCCTGCTCGGAGGCGAAGACGTAGTTTTTTTTCGGACCGAGTTCGATATACTCATCCGACTGGTCGGCTGAGGTTTTCACAATCTGGGTGTATTGCATGGGGCCTTCATCAAAAAGCGGCTTGGCCACGCCGTTGTCCTGATGTTGGTACACCACATCGCTCAGCACCGTCCGGCCATACAGCAGCGGCGTTTCGCCGTACTGCTCGCGGCTGAGGTATTTCTGAAGCGCGAAGGTGTTGTTGGGCGAGTTCTCGTCGAGCGGCGTGTTGGCGTTGCTGCGGATCAGAATCACGCCATAACTGGCGAAACCGATGAAAATCACCAGTATCGACAGCGAAACGTTGGCCAGTACACGTCGCGGAACCCGCGTGCAGAATTTGAATAACCAGGTGATCAGTCCGGCGAACAGCGCAACGGGAATCAGCCATCCGTCACCGATGAGGAACATTCCCGAAAGGAACACCGACAAGATGAACGAGATTTTGATCCGCGTCTCGCTTGCGCCTTTGTAAATTTCCCAAATTGTCCATGCCAACGAGGCAATCAGCACAATCGCGTAGATAATCACACCTGTGTTGTACGACATACCCAGCGTGTTGACGGCGAACAGGTCGAACTTTTGCCCCATCTTCACGAATCCGGGCTCCAGTCCGTAGAGGATAAACACGATGACGGCAAACGAGATCAGCAATGCCACTATCGAGCCTTTGGCGTTGGCTTTCGGGTATTTGCGGTAATAGTAAATCAGGGCAATCGCGGGGATGCAAAGCAGGTTGAGCAGGTGCACGCCCAGCGAGACGCCGAATATGTATGCAATCAGAATCAGCCAGCGGTCGCTGTCCGGCTCATCGGCACGGTTCTCCCACTTGAGAATCAGCCAGAACACCAGTGCGGTGCAGAACGACGAGAAGGCGTACACCTCGGCCTCAACAGCCGAGTACCAGAACGTGTCGCTCCACGTGTAGGCCAGCGCGCCGCAAATGCCGCTACCCATGATGACAAGGTACTGCGACAGGCTCATGCTGTCTTCCTCGCCGTCGCGGACAAGCAGTTTCTTCACCAGATGCGTGATTGTCCAGAACAGCAGCAGAATCGTTGCCGCGCTGAGCATGGCCGACATCGCGTTGACGCACTTGGCCACGGCCGTGATGTCGCCGCCGGCGAAATGGGCTGCGAACCGGGCCGTGAGAATGAATATCGGGTTGCCCGGCGGATGACCGATTTCACTCTTGAAACCTTGGGCGATAAACTCCGGACAGTCCCAGAAACTGGCTGTAGGCTCGATGGTGAGCAGATACGTCACCGCGGCGACCAGAAACATCAGCCACCCGAGCGTGTTGTTGATTAGATTGTACTTCTTCATTGCGCAGATGAAGGGGAAATTGAGAAATGTGATTAATCTATAGATTTTAAAACCTACAAAAATACAACATTCCTCCCAATCCGTGCCAACCGATACCCACATATTAGCATAAATTAACCCAAATCGGCCATTTCGGCCTTGCCGATGAAAAGGGTACACCAACTTTTTTGTAACTTTGCGGTGTCAAATGAAAATGCAATACAATCATGAAAGCGAGAATATATCTTAGCGCATTGCTGCTGTGTCTGTTACTGATAACGTCCTGCGACGATTCGGGTGAATACCCCTACCGGATGAGTTACCTGCCCGTGCAACTCGAAGGCTCGGCCAAGTGGAGCATCTTGGACGTGAACTCGGGTGAGGTCGTGATTCGCGACCGGTTCGACCGCTCGCCAAGCACTGTGGTCAACGGAATGTTCTATTACGTCAACGACGACGGCACCGTCGACTACTACGACGTTACCAGCCCCGAGCACCCGGTCAACGACAAGCCCTACGGCTCGGCCACCTGCTTCGGCGAGAACGGCCTTGCCATCGCCTCCCGCCGGGGCGGACCGCTGGAAATCATCGACAAGAAAGGCAACACCGTTGTCACCCTGCCGGCCGACATCATCCAGTGCCGGATGTTTATGGGTGGCCGCGCCGAGTATCAGAACGAGGAGGGACTCTGGGGCTATCTCGACGAACGCGGCGACACGGTAATTCCAGCGCGATTCGACAATGTCAGTCCGTTCTACAACTCCGACTACGCCCTCGTTGTGCCGCAACAGGCCGAATCCGACACCGCCACATTTGCCGTAATCAACCTCAAAGGTGAGGAGCAGTTCCGCCTCGAAAGCGGATACCAACTCATTCAGCCCAAGTTTGTTCAAGGCGTGCTGCCGGTGATAAAAGGCGACACGATGGTGTGCCTCGACAGCAAAGGTCGCGAGGTGCCCAATCCCACTCCCGAGCACGACGCAGTTGACAAAGCCGGCTACGACAATTACGCCCCCACCGCCGACGGCCACTTTATCGTCATCAAAAGCGGGAAAGCCGGTTTGGTCGACAAGCGCGACAAAACACTTATCCAACCCCGCTTCGACCGCCTGCTCGACCTCGCCCCCGACCGGTATGTCGCCGTTGAAGACTCTGTTTGCCACCTTGTTGACGGTAAGGGACAACCCGTTGGCAATGCCCGTTTTATCCACGCCCACGGCAACCTTGACACCGCCGGGGCGCTACGCGGATTTATCGACACCGACCTTGCAGTGGCCACATTGCTCACCATGTTCGACAGCGGGCGATGCTGCGGCGCCACACCAGCCACCACCCTGATGGACCTCAACTCCCTGCTCGGACCCAACGCCCTCGAGCACGTCGGCAGCAACACCATCGCCGTTCCCCAGGGACCGTTCACGGTGGCGTTCGCGTTCAGCGACAACCTCGCCTCGGTAGACCCCGACAGCGTTACCGCCTCGTTCAACTATTCCACCCGCGTGCGGTGCGTGATGATAACCCTGCCGGTGGTCCACACCGGGCTCGACACCGAGCAGCAAATCATCGACAAAACCGCCGTGGCTATGGGTCGGCGCGGCTTTGTGCTGCAGTCCGACGGCGTGTTTGCCTCCGATGCCGGAACAGCCGTATCGATGGGTTACGACCGGGGCGTGGTGCGGCTGTATTACTATATGAACCCCTCCTACGCGCTCTCCCTGCCGCGCAACCGCCGCAAGTGACTCACATCATCCGCGAAGTTGCACCTTAAATTCCTTAATCTCCCTAA
>CACYCT010000133.1 GCA_902772965.1 uncultured Bacteroidales bacterium
ATTCTTTGTTCATCCTTGCTGGCCGAAACGCAACAATCGGCTATAGTGAGACATTTGAGAATATGCTTCAGCAAAGCATCCAAAAGAACATTGAGGAACAAGGGCACCGTGCATTTGAGACTAAAGAGCAGACCATTGACGAGACATTGATGCTTAGTTTTATGCAGCGTGTCAGCAAGATACGTCAGTCTTTTATCAATCTTGGTGATTTCGAAGGCATGATTACCCATGCGAATGCAAGGTTGAAACCACGGTTAAAGTTGGCTAATAGATTGATTCGTGAGGTACTTCGAGGAAAATATTCAAATTCCGAATTTGGAGAACGCATAGTCCATCCAGGTCAAGGCTATGTTTATTTGAAGAACGCTTCTTCTGGGCAGCAAGAATCCATTCGTATTCTTCAAGATGCCTTTTTGTCGATTTATCAAGGAAACAAGTTGCTCCGTATTGTTGAAGAACCAGAAGCCCATTTATTCCCAGAAGCGCAGATGGCAACAATTCAGTTACTTGTTCTCATGCTCAATAGTGCCCCATCTGGGCATTTGATATTGACAACCCATAGCCCCTACACATTGACTGTCATCAATAACCTAATCTATGCTGCAAAGATAGGAGACTTACATTCTGTTCAAGCCAACTCAATCATTCCCAAAGAACTTTGGATTCCTTTAGCTAATGTATCTGCCTATATGCTGCAAAACGGTGAAGCAACCAGCATCATTGATGACGAATTAGGAGAAATCAAAGCTGAACTCATTGACGAAATTTCGAATGAGATAAACAATCAGTACGACAAACTTTTACAATTAGACGATAGTCATGGCTCACAAGATTAAATCTCAGAAAAAATGGCCTTTCTTTCAGGCATATCATGATGGGAATAGCATACTTCGCCACAATTGTAGTAGAGATATTCCATTACGTGAGCCTAAAGAGAATAGGGAGTATCGACTTCGTAACATTTCAGAAAAAGAGATAGTCGTATATAAGATTGATGGTGGTCTAATCAACAATGATGAAGTGTTGAAATGCGATAATGGCATTTATACAGAAGATGATTGGCTGTTTCTTATTGAACTGAAGGGGGCAAACTTGGAACATGCATTGGATCAAATCAATAGTACCATCAACATTCTTCTCAAGCGACCAAGCATAAAAGTGAAGAAATTGAATGCAAGAATTGTGTTATCTAGGGTTTCCGTTCCAAGAATATCCGCATCCAAGGAGAATAAATTGAAGCAGTTACTTCACAAATCATACGGAGGTGGCGATTACAAGAAGCAAAGTAGAGTTCTGGAAGATGCATTATAAATAGTATAAGTAAATGGATGTGGCAACACTTGGTTACGGCATCCTTTTTAAGATTACTCCTTCACTCGTTTAGAAACTGTTTGAGTAGTGCGACGAATGAGTGCTGTGTGACGATTGTGAACTGGGCGGATAGTGGTCATTCGCTCCAACTTGCACATTCACAAACTGCTACAGAATCATTGATTCTACCTGCTCAGTAGGAGAAACCTCGTGGCTTAATCTCTAAATGGTTATTAAAATGAAAACTTAACGCAGTCTATAGTTCCCGACATTACTCATGTATACTCATACATATAACCCCACACGAGTCGTATAGAGCCACTTTTTTCTCCCGATTGGCTTATGAACCGGGATTTTTCCGTAAATTTGCAAATTAACCGCGGATTAAGGTCAAAAAATAATCATATGAACCGGATAAAACTTTTGTTGTTTGCGGCATTCATGCTGCTTATCTCTATCGGAATGGCTTCATGTGGTGACAACGGCGAGCCGTCAAAGCAGAACTATACCGGCGTGCCGCTCGTCATTCTCGACACCGACATCGGTTCGTCGACCGACGACCTGTTTGCCCTGCAAATGCTCTACTACTACCAGAAGGAGCGGAAGTGCAAGTTGCTTGGCGTGGTGGCTGACCGCATGGGCGAGCATTGCGCCGCAGCCGTCGATGTGATGAACACCTATTTCGGTCACCCCGAGGTGCCCATCGGACTTGTGCGTGATGGCATTCCGGACCCGAAAGTGTGGATTGACTACAGTGCGCTGCCTTCCTATACGGGCAGTGACGGCGCGCCGATGTTCCGCCGAACCGTCAGCGACTATGGCGCGCTGCCCGATGGCTGGCAACTTTACCGTCGCCTGCTCGCCGCGCAACCCGACCACTCGGTGAGCATCTGCTCCGTCGGGTTTGTCACCTCGCTGTCGCAGCTTCTGGCTTCCACGGCCGATGAGTATTCACCGCTCAGTGGTGTGGAACTGGTACGCAGGAAAGTGAAATGCCTCTATATCATGGGCGGCGTTTTCGGCCAGTCGGTTGAGCCTGATTTCAATTTCGCCCAGGGCATCACTTTCGCACAAGAATTTTTCCGCCTGTGGCCACAAGATGTGGATATGGTTTTTTCGCCTATGGAAGTGGGGCAAGACATCGAGTATGCGCCCGAGCGGGTCCTTTCCGACATCAGTTGGACCGAGGTTCACCCCATCAAGCAGATTTACGCGCGGTGTAACTGCAACACGGGGCAAAAGATGTGGGACCCGATGGCTGTCATCAATGCCGTTGAGGGCGACGGGGTGTTCTCCTTCTCGCGGCGGGGCACAGTGCGTCTCACTCCCCAAGCCGAAACCATCTTCACGCCCGATGACAAGGGCAACTGCCGCTACCAACTCCCCGGCTCAGCCCAGTGGAGCAGCTCAATGCTGGAGAAAATCCGCAAGGCGAACCTCTCATTGGTTATAAATTGATAGACATACAAATATCTCTCCACACTATGACAAGATTATTTTTAATCACAGTGGCAATCCTCGCGATAAGCCTTCAGGGGATGTCTGCCAACAGCGTCGGCGACAAGGAGATACTGTCGCGGATAAGTAAGTACGACGATTATACACGTGAAGTGCGCCGACACCTGCACATGTATCCCGAAGTTGGCGGCCACGAGACCGAAACGGCCAAATACCTGAAAGCCGAACTCGGTAAAATCGGCGAGTTTGAAATCCATGACGTGCCGGGAAGCACGGGCTTCTACGCCATTCTCAACACCGGGCGCGCCGGAAAAACCATCGGCCTGAGAACCGACATCGACGGATTGCCCATTAAAGAGAGCACTGTGAACGGAGGCGGCCATCCAAAGCCCCTCGTTTCGAAAAACGTCGGTTACTCACAAGGCTGCGGGCACGATGGCCACATGGCCACATTGATGACAAGCATCCGAATCCTCTACGACCTGCGCGACCGCCTCTCGGGCAAGTTCGTTTTCATCTTTGAGGAGGGCGAGGAGACCAACACGGGCATCCGTCCGATGGTGGCGGCGCTGAAAGACATCCACTTCGATGTCATCTACGGCAACCACCTGCTCTCAAGCGTGCCGAGCGGCATGATTTATATAAACGAGGGTTCCGTCACGACGGGAATGGCCATGATCTCCTTCCAGGTATTCGGCAAGGGCGGCCACGCCTCGCGTCCCGACTTGGCCGTAAATCCCATCTTCGCGGCAGCCAACATATTGACGTCGGTCTCAATCGCATGGAACAATCAGCGCGATATCACGAAACTGGTGACACTCGGGGTGACACAGTTCGAGGCGGGCGAGGCATGGAATGTGATTCCCGACTCGGTCTACATCGGGGGAACGCTCCGATTCTTTGACTGGGACGCGGGCGTGCGTTCACTCGAACTGGTCAAGAGCGTGGCTTCTGATGTGGCGCGTGCCCACGGGTGCAGCGTCCGATTCACCGAGAAGATGACCGCGCAGGTGCCTCCGGTTGTCAACGACCCGCAGGCGACAGCCCTCGCGCGGCGCGTGGTCGACCGGCTTTTTCCCGGACGTGTTACCAACGACCCCAAGTATAACTGGTATGCCTCTGAAACCTTTGCCTTGTATAACCAGTTGGCTCCCACGCTTTTCACCTTTGTTGGCGTGCAGAATCCCGAACTCGGCACAACGGCAGGCCATCACACCGCCGAATTCGACATCGACGAAGACGCGCTCCGGTATGCCATCGGCACAATGGTGAAGTTCGCCGTCAGTTATTAAGTCCGGCTCAAACAAGTCGCCTGTGAAATCTGAATGAGACCATGACGCAGCCGGTACTTCACCAATATGACCTCGGGCCCGGAGTGAGGGCTTTCAGTTCCACCCGTCACGGCGGTGTCGGACGGGGCAACTATGCCTCGTTCAACATCAACTTCCATTGCGGCGACAATCCCGCCGACATTGAGGCCAACCGGGCATCGCTTTGCCGGTTGCTCGGTATCGGTCCGCGGCATTTGGTGTATCCCCATCAGGTGCATGGCGATGTGGTGGCGGCCATCGACGGCAGGTGGCTGGAAACGCTCAGCCCGATTGAGCGGAGCGACAGTCTCGACGGTGTCGACGCGGTGATGACCGACCTCGGTGGGGTGTGCATAGGCGTTTCCACGGCCGACTGCATTCCCATCCTGCTTTACGACGCCGCGCGCCATGCCTGCTGTGCCGTGCACGCCGGATGGAGAGGCACCGTGAAGCGCATCGCGCAAAAGGCGGTCGAGGCGATGACCGCTCGCTATGGTACCGATGCCCGGCAACTCAAGGCAGTCATCGGTCCGGGCATATCGCTTGAGGCTTTCGAGGTGGGCGAGGAGGTGTACCGCCAGTTTGAGGATGCCCATTTCGACATGGCCCGCATCGCGCGCAAATACCGGAAATGGCACATCGACCTGTGGGAGTGCAACCGCATGCAACTCGTGGACATGGGGATTCCCCAAGCCGCCATCCAGACAGCCGGCATCTGCACCTACACGCGGCACGACGATTTCTTCTCCGCCCGCCGGTTGGGCATACATTCCGGGCGCATCTTCACCGGAGTGCTGATGGGCTGATGTTACAGTTGTAGATACAGTCAATCCATTCGGCCGCTTTTGCAGTGCGTGGGTGGCGGCTTTCAAACTATTGCTGTCCGATAAAAGTGAAAATCGGGAAAATCACATCGTCTAATATAAACCTTTATAATTATAAAGGTTTATATTAGAGGTCATCGCTATTACCTTTGGGTGTCCTTGAGTCCAGATGTTTGTTAAACAATTCCAAATTCACATATTCTAAATTCAACATTCCATATTGATGGTATGATAACGAAACGAGATTAGTACCATCACTATACTCATGAATTACCGACTCGTCAAGGCATCCCTCTGTCATGAACATAAAAATTACGCAATTTTTAAAAAAGTATGAATCAGATGGTGCTGTTGTGTTCTGGTCAAAGCCGTCATACTCGATTTTCTTAATGGACTTGTACTTAGCGTCCAATTCGCCCTGTAATAGTTCCATATTCCTTATGTTGGTTTCAAGTCGATATTCATCTATTGTGCCTGCCTTTTCATAAGATCTGCTAATCAATGATATTTTTTCAAGCTTACCATCATAAAACCAGGCAGAGGCCATATCCCAAAGTACGCCAGCAAAAGTCAAATTCTTTCTTGAATAGAAGTCATCATAGTCATGATGCCAAATAGATAGCATATCCTTGCAATTTGATATACTATCACCTAATTTAAGTCCCATGATAGAATCATTTATAATCACTTTTGGCTGTTCAACTTTAGTTTCTTCGCTAACATTAGATTTCTTCTCTTTTGCATTACACGCAACGAGTAAAACTAACAATAAAATTAAAGATAATATTTTTTTCATAATCTTTCAGTTTTACCTAAATTCCGCAGCACTTTAATTTGGTTCTATTTATAACATCCTGGACAACAAAAAGTTGCCCAGGGTTTTGTCATGTCAGATTTTTCACTTACCTTAGTGCTGCAATTCAAGACAAGCAAAATCATCAATGACATGGCAAAGGTA
>CACYCT010000134.1 GCA_902772965.1 uncultured Bacteroidales bacterium
AATAAACCGTCTGAGAATGCGATATATCTCAGGCGGCTTGTTTTTCTGTTTTTCTCCAGAATATTCGATTCTCAGGGAGTAGATTTTAAACTGTGAGCCGAAAAATGCGAAAATGTGGCGTATTTCCGCCGTTTTGGGTATTTTTTTCCGTTTTTGCTGCCCATTTCTTAATGTTGAATGCGATGGCGAAGAAGGCAAAGTCCATTGTGACCTTGTCTTTCCCGAAGTGTCGGAATCGCCTGTATGCCATGTTGAATTTCATCTGCCCGAACACGGCTTGAAAAATTACACATCTCACCCGATAGCGGCAAAAAAATAATGTTAAAAATTATTTAATTCTTCATCAAAGAAACTGAATCCATATAATGGCGTAAGGTAATCCACAGTTCTGATTTGATTTTTTATATGCCTTGGGGTGGGAAAAACAATTTTCCGTCTTTTATCTGTATCCGGTATCGTTTGAACAAATCCACACCTATTATACCGTCAACATTAATCATCGAAAGAGTCGCTTCAAGCAGATTAGGCAATAGCCCAAACTCTTGACAGTATGGAACATCGTCATTAATGTGAGCAACTTCGCAACGATAAGTATTTGTTTTGTAATCACCTATCAACGGATGGAAATCCCTTACCTCTCTTTCAGATGTCATACCGGCAACAACAGCTCTATTAATATAAGATATTGGTGCACCTGTGTCAACAATCATTCCCACTGCCCGTCTGTTTACCGACATTTCTATGCCTATTAGCCCTTGAGCGAGCGGCCCAAGTCCAACACATTTAAATGAACGCGGGTAGCTGGTATCATCATCAACAAGTAACATATTGTCACGCAGGCTGATAACTACCGAATAGCGATGAATGATGTCCATGCCGACAAGTCCGTCTACGTTGACACCCACGTTTGCGTGAATATATTCTTTTGACACACTACTGACAGAAGTAAAGACAGGTATGTCATCTCCGCCCCATCTGATTGAACCGGCGGCATGAAAACTTGCGGGACTTCCCGTGTCAAGCAAGAGTGTTTGCTCACCCTCGATTATGATGTGCTCGTTTATTAATTTAATTTTAAGGCTTTGAAACATAGTTTGTTGTATAAGGTTTCAATTTTCCATAACGCAAAAAGAGAACTTATTATTACAGATAAACTTCCTTTCGCCATCGGGCCTCACTCCCCGGAGGTAAGCCATGTGTACGCGCGGTCGAACTCGGCGCGGAAGGCCGCCTCGTCGTGGATTATCGCCCGCAGGCGCTCGAGGGCCTCGGCCTGGGGCGAATCGTCGAACCACAAACGCAGATAGCCTCCATGTCCGTATTTCCGCAGCACATGGGCCGACACGCGTTCCCACTGACCCTCGCGGTCAAGGTCGGGATAGTTTGTTAAGCCATAGGCCACCGCGCGACCGATCACCTGCCCGGGAACAATCAGCCGGTCGGCCTCGGACACTATCCGGCCGTATATCGAACGCGGAGCGGACTTCGCCGATGCCCGATGGTCTTCCACCGCCTGGGCGATCACCTCGATTTGCTCCTCGCTGAACCACCGGCGCAACGCCGCGTCGGCGCGCACAATCTCGCCCGAAACCAGGTGATGACGCTCGCGGCCGCCAACCAGACCCAGGTCGTGATACGCCGCCGCGGCATAGGCCATCGTCCCGTCAACGTCAACTCCACGGGCGCACAGACGCGACACGATCTCGGCACTCTGCCGAATCACGTCACGCGCGTGGCTGACCCGATGACCGGCATCGAACGCCTCGTAACGCGGAAGTATCTCGCGCTCAATGTATTGTTCCAGCGTCATTTGCCTGAAACAAACCGAGAACCGTTCCACGTGAACGACATCACAACCTTGTCATCACTGTCGCTGAGAGTTATCGTCTTGCCCTGTCGGGGCAACTGAATCCTGTACAGCGAGAAGTCAATCTTGCGGCCCAGCATCTGCTCCGGCGTGCGGGGCAGCCAAAGTACCTCGCCTTGCGGAACATAGTAGAACATCAGGTCGCTCAGGTTCAAGAAGTTTGCGTCTTCAGGGTCATAGTCAGGTCCGGGCACGAACAGATTCTCATTCTCTTCCGTGAGATACTCATACCCGCTCATGGCCACACCCACCAGCACGCCGCCGTCGTCGCAACGCCAGTAGCACATCTGAAGTTTCGGCGTGGTCTCGGTGCCCAACTCGGCATGTGCGTAGCCGTTGGCCGTATCGAGCACGTTATCATGACTCAACTCCTTGCCATAGCCCAACATATGCTCCACCAACTGAAAACTCACCGCATTGGGATAAGCCGTCGCGAAACTGTACCAGTAGAGGCCGATTGCGGGTTTCTCGTTCCACCCGGCGGTGTACAGATTATGCGTGCGCCACTCGCGCTTTACCGCCGAGAGCATCATCTCGTGGTCGACAGGTTGAATCTCGTCGAAATTATAATCGTATGCCGAGGCGGG
>CACYCT010000135.1 GCA_902772965.1 uncultured Bacteroidales bacterium
CGCGGAGCGCCGGAGGAGTGTGTCAAATACTGAGACAGAACACACGTTATCAACGATATACGAATCAGCAGATACGTCCGTATCAGACACACGCCGGTTTGCATCTAACAGACACACGCCCCCGGCCTTCGCGGCACCCCCCCTAACTTAGAGGGGGAACCCTGCGCCTGATGTTCAGTGAGTTACATTACGTCTGCGGGTTGTTTCCATCTCAATTCCGGTGGGATGGTCCGGGTGGGGAGATTATCCCTGCGGTGGGGTCGCGCTTAGGTCAGCGGAATGGTTTCGAGGTCGGCGGGAACGTAGATGTTACCGTGGAAGTGTTGCGCGGCTTCGGCGGTGTAGCGTTCGCGACGGGTGTCGAGGGTCTCGTCTTCGGTGTGGTAGAGAATGAGGTTGCGCGCGTGTAGCCGATCTGCCATGCGCGCCGCGTCGGCGACGGTGGAGTGGTGTTTTTGATAGGCGTTGAACCGCGGTTCGTCGGCTTGTAGGCAGTACGCCTCGCTGAGCAGCCAGTGCGCGTCACGTCCGAAAAATTCTCCGGACTCCCTGCAGGGTTCGTCGCCGAGGCAGGTGAGGCGTTGGCCGTCGGGCAGGGTGGCGCAGAAGCCGTATTGGAGGGTTTTTGTGGAGTTGATGTCGAATGCGGTGAGTTGGATGTCGGGCAGTCGGACGGTTTGCCGGTCGTCGAGGATGTTGAGGTTGACTCCGCCGTGGAGTAGGGGAGCGTAGAGTTTTTCGGGCATCATCAGCGCGCACATGGTTCGCAGTGCGTGTGCCGCCTCGTGGTGGCAGTAGATGTCGAGCGTGCCGTGGTATTTGCCGGCCGCGATGAGTGCCGACACGCGTCGGATGATCCAGACCACGCCCATGATGTGGTCGGTGTGGCAGTGGGTGACGAAGAGGTGGTGTATTCCGGTGAGGTCAATCCGTGCGCGTTCGAGTTGATTGAAGATTCCGTTTCCTCCTCCGGCGTCGATCATGAGGCGTGTTTGTGGCGTGCTGAGCACGAAGCAGGTGTTGTAGCAACGGCTCACCATTGCGGCTCCTGTGCCGAGCATGGTTATTGAGCAGTCATTGGTTGGCATAGGCGAGCGGGATTTCGATGGCGAAGGTTGTTCCGCGTCCGATTTCGGACTCTTTGACGTAGATTCGTCCGCCGTGGTATTCTTCTATGATGCGTTTGACGAGTGTCAGTCCGAGTCCCCAGCCGCGTTTTTTTGTGGTGAATCCGGGTGTGAAGACGTTTTTGAAGTTTTTCCGGGGAATGCCTTTCCCCGTGTCTGAGACGAGGATGAGTGCTTGCCGGGTGTCGGTTGATACGCTGATGTCGAGTTGTCCTTCGCCGTCCATGGCGTCGACTGCGTTTTTGGTGAGGTTTTCCATCACCCATTCGAACAGCGAGAGGCATAGGTTGACGTTCGCTTCGGTTCCTGTGTTGATATTCAGGCTGACGCGTTTGGGAATGCGCCGGCTCATGTATTCGAGGCTTTGGTCTACGGCGTCGTTGATTCCGATTTGTTCTTTTTCGGGCATGGATCCGATTTTCGAGAATCGGTCGGCGATGACGCTCAGGCGTCGCACGTCCTTGTCCATGTCGGCCACGATGGTGGGGTCGATGTCCATTTGCGCGAGCACCTGTGTCCATCCGGCGAGCGAGGAGATGGGTGTGCCGAGTTGGTGTGCGGTTTCTTTTGAGAGTCCGACCCATACCTTGTTTTGCTCGGCTTTTTTGACGCTGATCAGGGCGAAGTAGGCGATGGCGAGGAAGATGAGCATCACGGCGAGTTGTATGTAGGGGAACATGGCCAGTCGCCGCAGTGTTGTGGAGTCTTCGTAGTAGAGGTGTTGTGTTGTGTGGTCGTCGATTTGTATTTCGATGGTGTTGCTGCTACCCCTCAGCCGGTTGAGTTTCTGCTTGAGGTAGGCCATGTTCTTGTCGCTGATGGCATATGGCGCGAGTGAGTCGATGGGTTCGGGCAGGCGGAAGTTGCGGTGTAGCATGATTTCGCCTTTGTCGTCGACGAGCAGTACGGGAATGTTGTGGTTTGCTTCGATGATGGAGAGGAGGAAGTCGACGTCGGTTTGCGGCGCGGGAATGGGGTTTCCGTCGGCGTCGAGTGTCTCGTTGCCGGCCGAGGCGAGTTCTTTGGTTGCGTTGGCCCAGATTTCCATCCGGTCGCGCTCTTGTTTGGCGAGGTCGGCGGCGAGTCGGTTGCTGATGTAGATAAACGCGGCAACGAGTACGATGGACACGGCCACGAGTCCGATTTTCCATATTCGCCGGGAGTCGTAGATGTTGCGCAGGTTCATAGGGAGTATAGATTGAGCAGGAATCGGGCGACGGCGTCTTGTGTGTTGCCGCCGATGATTTGCCGTGCTACGGCTTTGACTTCGGGCACGGCGTTGTCGACGGCCACGGCCAAGTCGGCGGCTTGCAGCATGGCGATGTCGTTCCGGTTGTCGCCGAATGCGACGACGCGCTGTGCGTTGATTTGTCGGACGATGTGTTTGATGGCGGCGGCTTTGGTTGTTCCGGCGCGGTAGATTTCGAGTAGTCCCATGGCGGGGTCGAAGATGTCGTGGTAAAGCATGACTTCGGCTTGGATATGTTCCCGGATATCGTCGGCGACTCGTTTGAGTCGGTTGTAGTCGTTCATGGCGAAGATGAGCATGGCCTCGTCGTCGGCTCCGGTGGTGTAGTCGGGCTGGTTGAGCAGGAACTGTTTGTAGGGTGTTCCCTGCCGCTGTTCAACGAACGTCTGCTCAGCGGCGGAGAGCGCGCCGCAGTGGTGGGCGTGGATCCGGTTGCCGTGCCGGCGGTAGACCATCGGCGAGAGTTTCTCTCGCGCGAACGCCCTGATGACAGCCGTTACTATCGGCTCGTCGATTGCCTGAACGTGTTCAAAGGATTGTGTTTCGGGGTTCCATAGCGCCGCTCCGGCCATGACCACGAAAGGCAGCCGGGCTTTGACGCGGCTCATCAGGGGCACGACGGTGGCGGGTGTCCGCGCGGTGGCCACGGTGAAGTGCATGTCGTGGCGGGTGATGAGCAGGTTCAGGGCGTTGGCGGTGAACTCGCTCAGGCGCGAGTCGCTGCCCATCAGCGTTCCGTCCATGTCGCTCACGAAGAGCGTCCGGGCGAGTGTTTCGGGGGTGGTTTCGGTAATCACTTGAGGTAGTCGTCGAAGTATCGTGTGATTCGTTCGTGCAGGTGCACGCTTTGGTGTCCCCGCATGTTGTGTCCTTGTCCGGGGTAGACGTAGAAGTCGGGTTGCGTTCCGGCTGCGATGCATGCTTTGAGGAAGGAGTAGGCGTGTTGCGGCACAACGGTGGGGTCGTTCAGTCCGGTTATCACCTGCAGGCGGCCTTTGAGGTCTTTCGCTTTGGGAATGAGGCTTGTCCGGGCATATCCTTCGGGGTTGGTCTGCGGGGTGTCCATGTATCGTTCGCCGTACATGACCTCGTACCATCGCCAGTCGATGACCGGTCCGCCGGCGACGCCCACTTTGAACACGTCGGGGTAGTTGGTCATCAGGCTGATGGTCATGAATCCGCCGAAACTCCATCCGTGCACGCCCATTCTGGCCGTGTCGACGTATTCGAGTGATTGGAGGAATTTCACGCCTTGCATCTGGTCGCGCATTTCCACTTGCCCGAGTTGTCGGAAGGTTGCCTGCTCGAAGTCTTTGCCGCGGTTCTCGCTGCCGCGGTTGTCGAGAATGAACAGGAGGTAGCCCCGCTGGGCCATGTATGTTTCCCACGACCTGGAGGCGTAGTGCCATGTGGCGCCCACGTTGTGGGCGTGCGGCCCGCCGTAGACGTACACCACGGTGGGATATTTCTTGGCGGGGTCGAATCCGACGGGCATCACCATGCGGTAGTACAGGTCGGTCTGTCCGTCGTCGGCCTTGATGGTTCCGCAGCGGTATTCCGGCACGGCGTATCCGGCCCACGGGTCGGGGGCAGTGAAGTAGGTTTTGGCGACGGCTTTTCGTGTGTCGATGATGGCGATTTGCCGCGGCAGGTCTGGTTCCTGATAGTTGTCCACCATCCAGCGTCCGCTCATGCTGAGCGCTCCGGTGTGCCATCCGCGTCCTCCCTGGTCGACGCGGGTGATCTCGCCGGTGTCGATGTTGACGCGGAAGAGGTTCATCTGGATCGGGCTGACGGCGTTGGCTGTGATGAGAATGTTGTGTTTTTCGCGGTCGAAGCCGAGGATGTCCTTAACCACCCACGCGCCGCGGGTGACTTGCCGGATTATCTGTCCCGAGCGGTTGTAGAGGTAGAGGTGGTTGTATCCGTCCCGCTGGCTGAACATCAGGAATTTGTCGTTGTCCCAGGGGAGGAAGGTGATGGGGTGTTGCGGTTCGACGTAGCGGTCGTCGGTTTCACGGTAGAGTTGTCCGGTTCGTTGTCCGGTTGCGGCGTCGTAACTCACGAGGCGGCAGTCGTTCTGGTCGCGGTTGAGTTCTTGGATATAGATTGTGTTCCCGTCGGTGCTCCACGCGATGTTGGTGAAGTAGCGGTCGGTGCTGTCTCCGGTTGCGAGGTAGACGGTTTTCCGCGTGTTGAGGTCATATACGCCGACGGCCACCACATGGGAGCGTTGGCCTGCCATGGGGTATTTCTCGGGGGCGGGTGTGGCGATGTACAGGGAGGAGTCGGTTGGTTCGGGCACGTCGATCAGGGGGTAGTCGTCAACCATCGACTGATCCATCCGGTAGAAAGCGAGTCGGCTGCCGTCGGGGTTCCAGAAGGTTCCCTTGTCGATGCCGAACTCGCTGCGGTGCACGCTCTGTCCGTACACGATCTGGCGCGAGCCGTCGGTGCTGATGGTGTGGCGGTTGCCGTCAGCGTCG
Source organism: uncultured Bacteroidales bacterium (assembly GCA_902772965.1). Classification (GTDB taxonomy): domain Bacteria; phylum Bacteroidota; class Bacteroidia; order Bacteroidales; family Muribaculaceae; genus Sodaliphilus. Next base: position 4,863 of record CACYCT010000135.1, read on the forward strand.
ATGATGTGCAGGTTGTCCTTCTCTACGAAGGCGGCTGCCCGGCTGTAGGCGTTCCAGTCGGCGTGGGTTTGTCCTTTGGCGGTTTGTGACCACTCCGTACGCTTGCGCTTGAAGTCGACGAGCATGCGCCGGTTGCCGTCGTTGAGGAGCATGAGCGGTTTTTCTGCTATGGGGAAGGTTGCGCCGGCGAGCGAGCGCAGGGCGTCGTTCCCGGTCCATCGCTTGACGTCGGCGAGGGTGCACATCACGCGCTCTTTGCCGGAGGGCAGGGCAACGCTCCATAGCGTGTCGCCGCTGACGCGGATCAGTTCGTCGCCCCACCAGCGCAACGTTCGGTTGGCGGGAATCATGTTGCGGTAGTTGTTGCCGCCGAAGTTGAGGTCTTCGAGCGTGAAAGAGCGTTCTTGCGCCCACGCGAGGCCGACGGCCAGCATGGTCATTAAAGCGATGGTCAGGATTTTTTTCATCGGTAGATTGAGTTTGGGAACGCAAAATTACATAAAAACCCCCATATCGGCAAATATGGGCTGTTCGCGTTGCTTTTTAGTCGATGTGAATGAGAAATTTGTACCTTTGGCACGGTTATTGCTTTTCATGATTACACCATTATAATCAACACCGATGCAGACCACCGCACCCGACACCAGGTTCCAGGCTCTTCCGTGGAGTGAACTCCGCGCGCTCGTGATTGAGGCCGACATTGAGGCCGAGCGCGAATTGTGCCGCCGTGTGGCCGGCGCTGACGAGCAGGCGACCGAGTTCTTCTTCGGGCTTTATTCCTCGCCGATTCTGAACTATGTGGGCAGGAATATCCTCCACCTCGAGCCGGTGGAGGACACCGCCGGAAATCCGGACTACACTGCCGATATCCTGACGGATTACTACCAATTCCTCTCCAAACCCGTGAAGGGGCAGCCATGGCGCCGGCTGCTGCAGTTCGAATCGCGCTACAACGCCCACCTGCGAACCTACCTGTCGTATATCACCGTGAACCACTTCCTCGACAGGCAGGGTGAGTACAATAATTTGAAAAAAGTGGACTACGAGGTGAAAGAATCTGTTGATGTGGTCAGTCTAATCAACAGTGACAGCCTCGAACCCGCTGACGTCCCCGATGACTACCGGCAACGCCTCTCGGCGGCGCTGGAAGTGTGTCTGGCCCAATGCTCCGAGCGCGAGCGGCTGGTGATTCAACTGCTGTATTACGATGGCGTGGACACGCTCACGGCTTTCGACCGCCTGCTGCCTTACCTTCGCCCGCAATCGGACACGCCGCCCGAACGGTGGCCCGACAAAATGAAGCAAGACGCCGTGGGGCAACTCCGCCGGCGAACCGAGGCCAAACTCAAACGAATGATTACGCAAACGCTTAACACCGACATGTTATGAATACCTCGCCGGATTATTTACCCGAACTGCTCGCCCTGTTGGAGGGACGATTGCCGATGGAGCGGGAACTTGAGTTGCGCCGCCGGCTGCATGCCGCCGGTCTTGACCACCTGCTCGACCACGCGCAAGCGTGCGCGCTGGAAGCGTCGGAACTCTATGCCGCGCGGCTGCTCGGACCCGACCGCCCCGCAACCGCCACCGTCAACCTCCTTGACGAGGACCTTGACCCCGACCTCGCGCTCGCCGCAAAGCACATCAATCCCGCAAAACCGGACGCGTAGCCATGCTTGACCCCGTAACCACCACCATACTCGTTTCGGCCGGCGTGCTCGTTGTGGTAGACGCGTGGTTGGAGAACAGGCGCGCCATGCCGCCTGTGCCCGAAAATATCGACGTCAACGAGATTCTCGCCGCGCATTACCGGCCATGTGAAGCCGACCGGCGCCTGATCGGGCAATGCCGACAAATGCTCAGCCTTACCTTCGGCTGTAAGACGGCCGAGCAACTTGAGCGAACCATCACCGAGCAGATGACACCCATGACAGTGGACGAGCGCATTGCGTTTATCCGCACCTTAGCCGGACAAGCCGCCGCCACTCTGGGCGTGCGACTGAATGACATCAAGGTGGAATACACCAGCGCGACCTACGCCGGCCATTACAACATTCGGCGCAATACGCTCCACGTGAACGCCTGCGCGCTGTGCGACCGGGCATACCTCGCCGAAACGGTACGCACCATCTTCCACGAACTCAAGCACGCCGTTCAGGCCGCCGCCATCAGGCGTGACGGAAACGCGTGGGGGTATCCCGTGGAGGTGCGGGCGGCGTGGGCGCACTCAATGCGCAACTACATTCCCGCCTCCGTAGACCCTTACGGCTACTTTCACCAACCGATTGAAATCGATGCTTTCGGATTTGAAAATTCCATCGTTCCGCACGCCGGTTCACATTAAAATACGCTGCCATGCTTTACCTCGACCTATACAACCACCTGCGTGAAAACAACCCTGAGTTGTCGCTGATCGCCCGCGTTCGCGTACTGCTCGACACAGCCCGCTGCAGCCACGCCCTGCGCGCCGAAATCGCCCGATGGCTCGAAACCGGGCAGCCGTCGGCCTTCGCCGTCAACATCGACTATACCCGACCCGACGGAAGCCGGGCGAACATAACCACCGATTATCTCACCCTCGTCGGAAAAGCCCGGATGGCTCCCCTGCAGGCCTTGCTCTACCTCGGTTGGCTCGAGCGCGACCCCACAACGGCGCTTGTGGCCAACCCGAACGACAGCCGCCAGGCCGGCGAGTTTGAAGACATCTTGCGTGAAATCGACCCCGAAGTGGACCAAGCCGAAAAGGAACTCGACCGGAACGCCACGAAATCGTTTGACCTCAATTCCCCCCTTGACCGGCCATGAGAACACAACCCGCCAACCCGACCGAATACCTCAACAGTCAGGCCGGACGCCTGTTTGAGCAGATTAAAGCCGCCTATCTGGCCGGCTACGGTGTCATCTACCTGATAACCGACGAACTTGACCTCGTTCGCGCGCTTGTGCAACGCTCACCGCTGATGAGCGTAACATGGGGCAGACCTACGCGGCCAACCTCCGTGGTGGACGGTCTGCGCGTGAGTGCCGGCGCTGATACCGCGCAAAACGGATTCTATTATCTCCCCTTCGCTTTCGATGCCGCCACCCGCCGCGTGAAAACCACCATACAACGTCCCTCGCAGTTCCTTCTGCTCACCAATAACGCCGATGATGCCAGCCGCCACGACGCCGCCCTTTACCATTTCGTGCTTGCCCGAAACGGATTCCTTGACGGCGACAGCAGGCAAGTCGATGCCGTGAACCGCTCGGTGGCCGTCGTGGTGTGTCCCGAGATGCCCCGCGTGAATGCCGCCATTACGCCCTACGCCCGGGTTGTCAGCCCCCAAGCTGTGGAACCCGCCGAACTCCGCGCCAACGTGCGCGCGCTGCTGCTGTCAATCGACCGCGCCGTGCCCGACGACGAGGACTACTTCCGCGAAATCACCCTCAACCTGCGCGGACTGCCGCTGACGCGGGTTGAGCAAATCCTGCGGCGCGTCGCCGCGCAAATCGGCCATGTCTACGTGCCCGTTTCCGATAACGAGCGCTTCACCGACCTGCTCCGCATTCTGCGCCAAGAGAAAGAGCAACTCATCGCCAACTCAAGCATATTGCGCCTTTTCCACGGCGCGGACAAGCAGGCAAGCGGAATGGAGCAAGTCGACGCCTATCTCGACCAAATAGCCCCCATCATCGCCGACACCGACGCCGCCCGGCGATCGGCACTGCTGCGGATGCCCAAGGGAATGATTGTCTCCGGAATCCCGGGCTCGGGAAAATCACTCATGGCCCGGCGCGCGGCGCGGAAACTCGGCAACCTCCCCATCATCCAACTCGATATGGGGCGCGTGATGGACAAATACGTCGGACAGTCGGAACACCGCTTCGAGCAAGCCCTCGCCCAAGTGGAGGCCATGTCGCCCTGCCTGCTGTGGATAGACGAAATCGAGAAAACCCTCGCCGGAGCGCAGCAAGACAGCAACAACGACGTGATGCGCCGCCTCAGCGCGAGACTGCTCGCGTGGATGCAAGACAAGGAAGACCACGGCGTGTGCTGCTTCGTATTCGCCACGGCCAACAGTTTGGAGAACCTGCCGCCGGAACTGTTCCGCTCAGGCCGGTTTGACAAGAAATTCTACACCTTTATGCCCTCGGCCGAAGAGTGTTGCGCCATCTTCCGGGGCATTACCGCCGCACAGCAGGCCGAGTACGACCGGCTTCACCAGAACCGGGAGCACCCGATGCTGTTCCAACCCGAAATCTTCGCCGACAACCGGTTTTTCCTCCAACTGCTCTGCTCCGATAGCGTGCTGCGGCAACGGGTTGACACGCAAGATACACAAACCATTACTCTGGCCAACAAGTTTGTCACCGGCGCCGACATCGAGCGCATCGTCGAGCAAGCCAAAGTCCTTGCCGCGCGCGGCCGGAGCAAACATTACGTTTTCAGCGCCGACGACTTCCGTGCAGCCATCGTCACTGCCATCGGGCAAACCCGGACCTACGCCGAAACCGACCTGCTCAACATCGCCCGATGCTACCTCGACGCATGGCAGCGCAACTTTGAGCCCGTCAGCGCCGCGCCTGTGGTGCCCCTGTCGCACGTCAACCCGCGCGTGGCGCTGCGAATCGAGCAGGGCGATGTGCTCAACCATAACGGTGACCACCTCAACGCGCTGGAAAACGACTACGACCGGCAACTCTACCAAGTGGTGGCCAATGCCGTAAACGCCGTGTTCCGCAACCGGGAAAACAACGTCGCAAGATAAAACACGCAAGACCATGAAACTCAACGGCATACTCATTACCCGCATTCGTGACTTCCAAGAGTTCTTCAACTTCAAGGAGTTTATGCGCCAGCGTGACCAACTCGCGCGAATCAACCCCGACATGTTTTGCGACACCCCCGCACAGATAGGGCACTTGCGCTCCCTGACCCGATGGACCGAAGGAATCGGAAACACGCCGGAGATCTGTTCCGGCCAACTCAACGAGACGCAACTCAACGTGTTGCGTGACTCGTTGAGCAAGAACGACTTCAACGCGATCGTGGCTTTGTCGGAACTGCTCGGCCCGACGGCTTCGGCGCGCCTCGACCCGATGGAAATCTGCGCTTGCCTCGGTGTGGCCGTGACCGACAGTGACCACGGCGTGGGAAGCGTCCTGCCCGGACACCCCCGGCACCTCACCCCTCTGCCCGAAGGAACCGTGCTGGCCCAACCGTTGAAGACGTTTCTGCTCGTCAACCCCACCGACGACCCGCGCCCGGCCCTGATTCACCTCAACGGCCAAACCATCGGCCTGAACGCCGGCGAGTGCGCCCGGGTGCTCATGTGCGGACAGTATGCCCTGAGGCTCTGCCACAACACTTCCGCGGGAAACTATTGTGCCAAACTACTTCCCCAACCCGACCGAACAACCCGGCTCTCCCTCTCCAACGGGGCGCAACCTGTCGACCTCGGCCCGGTTGACCAGTTTGCGCTCAACGAACTCGGTTGCGTATATGTCACCCGCGATAAAAACCGCCGTCTCAACCACCGCCACCGGCGTCTCAACCCGTTTGAACTCGACGTGATCATTCCGCAGTCCGAGCAGCCCGTATGGATTGAATTCACCCCCAACGGACAGGGAGTCATCGTCTACACCGACCAACGCTCGCGCTACACCCTGCGCACCGGCCTGCCAGCACCCTTAATCGAACATAACATCACACACCTCTAAATCAAACCGAACCATGAAGTTAAACGCACTCAAAGACACATGGGCAGGGGCAGTCGTAGCCGCTATTGTCACATCTGTTCTCACCCTATCGCAACCCGATTACACCCTGATGTGGGTTTTCACAGGCGCGGCGGCGGGATGGCTCGTCCACTGGCTCACCGCGCAACGCTTCAACGACAACCAGATCGAAACACACCAGGACTACCTCAACACCCCTACGCGGGAACTCGCATCCACCATCGCCGTCAAGTCGGACCCGATGATGAAAATCATGCAACCCGAGCCTGAGACCGCCCCCGGAGCAGAACCGCCACGACTTGACCAAAACTTCCGCGGCATCATCGCCTGGCTGCAGACACACTACGACGACGTGGCCGCCGACAACGCTCCGCAAGCCCCCGCTTATCAGCGGAGAATCAGACAATTACTTCACAGTTACGGATACCGGCTCGTGGACTACAACGGCTCGAACAACGCCCTTTTCGAAATTCAGCCCGGAAACTCCATCGCGCAAACCGAGCAGACACGCCCCGCCGTGGTGGTTGAAGACACCGGCGAACTGGTCGCCAAAGGACTCGTTTTTATCCCGCAATCCTAACACGCACCCACATGGAAAACATACGCTACCTCATCGGCATCGATTTCGGACACGGGGAAACCACCGCGTCGGTCTACGACCTCGTTGAAGACCGGCTCACGCCCCTCAACATCAAAAACGCCGCCGACAGTGAACGCAAAAAAATAGAATCGTGCGTTTTCCGGAATCCGCAAACCGGCGCGTGGAGCCTCACGGAAAACAACGCCTGGGACATCTTCACCCAATTCAAAGCCCCCGTGGGTGAACTCGAGAACGACCCCACCAAGCGCGAGGCGTTCGCGATGTTTGTCCAACTCGTGTTCGACAACATTCTGCAATACAACTCCCAACTGATTTACGACCCGGGAGCCGGCCGGAAAAACTTCCTCCTCTACGCCGCCTGTCCGTCGGGTTGGGGGCAAGCAACCGGACATGAGGACGAAATCGAACGCTACCGCCGATTCCTCAGTGAACTCATTCCCGTGGAATGGGTCGTTAAGGAAAGCGACGCGGCATTCTTCAAGTTTCGCAACGACGCCAACACCGGCTCGGTGCTCGTGATCGACCTCGGCTCAAGCACCATCGACATCACCTGCTACGGCACCGCCGACCAGCGCGGCCCGTGGGGATTCGCCAACGGAGCGAGTATGGTTGAAAACAGCATCTACCTCTATGCCCGGCGCAACATCGACGGAGTGGAGCAGGCCATCGCGCAAGTGCGCCGGCAACTGCAATCCGAAGGCGAAAACATCATCAACTTCGACTTCCGGACTCTGCGGCACATCAAGCACACCAAAGAGAACTACTACACCGACCGCTCGGCCTACTTCCTCCTCGACGCCCGCGGGCGCGACATCTACTCCAAACTCTCCGGACAACGCATCTTCGACGGTATCGAGTTCGACCACGAGCAGATGACCCGCATCTTAGCCGACTACCGCCACACGCTGCTCGAAAACCTCCAGGAAGTGGCCGGAGAGGTTACTCCCGACAACGTGATTCTCACCGGAGGCGCGTCGCGAATGCCATGGGTTCAGACTCTCGTGGGCCAAGTGTTCCCCAAGGCAAGCCTTATGGTTGACTCAAACCCGTCGTATGTCGTGTCCGACGGCGTGGCGCTTTACGCCTATGCCAAACACACCATCGACCAGCGCTGGCCGGAGTTCCAGAATAAAGTCAACAACCGGTTTACCGACAGTTATATCTCCACACAACTCAACGCCGCCTTCACCGACGCCATGCGCGACATCTTCCTGCCGCGCCTGCAAGCCATTGCCGACAGTTTTACCAACGGGACGGCAACCGACAGCAGCGGGGTGTGCTCCATTTCCGCGTTCTTCGACGGTGTGCGCCGACTCAACCAGACCATCATCAACGACAACAGCGGCACCATCGTCAGCCGAATCCGAGACGTGTTCAACCGGCAACTCTCCGACAGTATCCACGCCGATATCGAAGCCCTCTTCCGTCAGACCTACGGCATATCCATTCCCTTTGATATTGACATGAAATTAAAAGTCACAGTCAATGGCACTTTTGACGACAGCACCGACCAGCGCCTCGTGGAACTCATGGGAGAAGACGCCTTTCTGCCCTTCGGAATCGGAATGCTCAACCTGAGTAAAGACCGCTCCGGAGCCGAGAACCGCGACAAGCGCCGCCGCTTCGGCGAGAAATTCATCAACGCTTATCGGAACGACATCACCTTTGTGGTTATCAACGAGTTGCAGAGCCGGTTCATCACCGCTATCTATAACGAGATTCACCGCATGATGAACGACTTGCAGCAGAAAGCCCCCTTCGCGACGTATCGATAGAAGCAAACCCGACCGCAGAGCCCCCGTCACACGAAGACGCCGCCGGGTGTGTGTGCTTACAGCGACAAAAGTAACTGAATAACTGCGACAAGGCATCCGGTGCAACCTCTATCGAGGTAGTTCCGCATGGTATCTCCGGCATCCCCACTTAACCCAACTTCAACGCTGAAAATATTTTTCAGCGTTGAAGTTGGGCTGGTATTTGCCATAATCAAAACTGACGCTCTTGTATCTCCTGTAGATTCTTTTGGGCCGGAACATACTTGCATGTCTACTTGCACGTCATTTGCTCCAAGTGACTCCAAAACTGTCCAAATATCTCCATAATAACCATACGAGATTATTGTGCTTTTGCACACTTTTGACGCACAAAGGTAAGTGTTTTTTCTATTACCCGCAACTAAAATGAGGCTTA
>CACYCT010000136.1 GCA_902772965.1 uncultured Bacteroidales bacterium
CTGGAGAAAAACAGAAAAACAAGCCGCCTGAGATATATCGCATTCTCAGACGGTTTATTCGTAAAGAGGATGCGCCATATGCGAATTTTGACACACCCTCGCCCAATTCCGCCGGTCAGGCCGCTTGATGTGGTATGGTAGCAGCACGCTATCGCGTGGAAATTTTTGCACCTGATGCGTGAGGCTGAGTTTTCCGCAAACAATCCCCCCGCCGTGGTTCGGAGCGATGCCAAACCGGAGGCGGGGGTGATGGATATGGGGATATGGCGGGAGTGGGTTATTCCTCTTCGTCGCCGGCTTGCATGTTGGTGAACACGTTCTGCACGTCGTCGTCTTCCTCAAGCGCCTCTATCAGCGCCTCGACTTCGGCGCGCTGGTCTGCGGGGAGTTCCTTGTACTCGGCGGGTTCGTACACGAGTTCTGAACTCTTGATCTCGAAGCCGTTGTCTTCAAGGTATTTCTGGATATCGCCATTGGATTCGAAGGCTCCGGCGATGAGGAGTTCCTCCTCGTCCTGGTCGATTTCCTCGGCTCCGCAGTCAATCAGTTCGAGTTCGAGGTCGTCGAGCGAGATGCCGTCTTTGGGCGCGACGTGGAAGTAGCACTTGTGGCTGAACAGGAATGCGACGGTTCCGGAGTTGCCGAGGTTGCCGCCTTTCTTGTTGAAGTAGTTGCGGAGGTTGGCCACGGTGCGGGTGGTGTTGTCGGTTGCTGTTTCTACGAGCACGGCGATTCCGTGGGGTGCGAATCCTTCGTAGATTACTTCCTTGTAGTCGCCGGCGTCTTTGTCGGAGGCTTTTTTGATGGCGCGCTCAACGGTGTCTTTGGGCATGTTGGCGGCTTTGGCGTTGGCCATCAGGGCGCGCAGGCGCGAGTTGGCTGTGGGGTCGGGTCCGCCGGCCTTGACGGCCATGGTGATTTCTTTTCCGATTTTGGTGAACGTGCGGGACATGCTTCCCCAGCGTTTCATTTTTCGGGCTTTGCGGTATTCAAAAGCTCTTCCCATGAGTGTTTTGTATTTGATGTGTTAATGTTAGCGTAGTTTTGCTCCGAGTTGTGTCTCGAGGTTGTGGATCACCTTTTGCATGATGGCGTCGATTTGTCTGTCTTGCAGTGTTTTCTGGTCATCTTGGATGGTGATGCTGATGGCGTATGACTTCTTGCCGGCCTCGAGTTTCTTGCTTTCGTAGACGTCAAACAGGGCCACTGATCGGATCAGTCGGCGCTCGCTGCCTGTGACCACGCGGCGGATGTCGGCGTAGGTGACACCGGTGTCGACCAGCAGTGCGAGGTCGCGTCGGATGGGCAGTGTCTTGGGCAGGTCGGCGTATTTGATGTCGCGTCGAGAGGCGATCCGGCAGGCTTGTTTCCAGTCGACTTCGGCGTAGAACACGTCTTGGTCGATGTCGGCGCGTTTGAGCATGGTTTCGGCCACGATGCCGAGTGTGGCGATGGTTTTTCCGCCTTTGACGCTGTAGGTCAGCGCTTGGCTTAGTGTGTCGTTGTTGTCGGTGGGTTGGATGTCGAGTTGGTCGAGGTTGAGGCCGAGGTTGGTTAGCACGGCCTCAAGTGCTGCTTTGAGGTCGAAGATGGTGACGGCGCGTGTGGTGTCGGCCCAGTTGTCGTCGTGGTTCTTTCCGGTGAGCCAGAGTGCGAGCATGGCGCGTTCGGTGTAGGGGGCGAGCGCGCGCTCGGTTTGGTCGGTTCCGGGGGCGTAGTGGTATACGTTGCCGAACTCGTACAGGCGCAGGTTGGGGTTCTTGTGGTTGATGTTGCGCGCGATGGATTCGAGGCCGCCGAAGAGCAGGGTCTGGCGCATGACGTTGAGGTCGCTGCTCAGGGGGTTCATGATGCGCACGCATTGGTCGGCGGGATAGTCGGCGAGGCCTTCGTAGTAGGCTGCGGGTGTGAGCGAGTTGTTGAGTATTTCGCGGAAGCCGAGGGCGGTGAGTTGGTTGGAGGCGAACTCCTGCTCGCGGTCGGCGTAGTCGACCATGTCTTGTTTCGACAGGCTGATGTGCATCGACTCGCTGAACTCGACGTTGTTGTAACCGTACACGCGCAGGATGTCTTCCACCACGTCGCATGGGCGGCGCACGTCGACGCGATAGGTGGGCACCACGAGGCTCATTCCGTCGGCGTCTTCGCGTGTGACGGTCATTTCGAGACTTTCCACGATGGAGCGGATCGTTTCGGGTTCAAGGTGCTTGCCGATGAGGTTGTCGACGTAGTCGTAGCGCAGTTCAACGGGGAATCCGGGGAAGTCGCCGGTTTTGACGTCAACCACCTCGCCGCAGATTTCACCGCCGGCGATTTCTTTGACCATCATGGCTGCCATTAGCAGGCAGTCGACGGTGGCGTTGGGGTCGGTTCCGCGCTCGAACCGGAAGGAGGCGTCGGTGTTCAGGCCGAAGCGCCGGGCGGTTTTGCGGATCCAAGTGGGGTGGAAGTATGCCGATTCGAGGAAGATGTCGGTGGTTGTCTCGGTCACTCCGGAGTCCAATCCGCCGAACACGCCGCCGATGCACATCGGTGTGGTGGCGTTGCAGATCATCAGGTCGGCGTCGGTGAGTGTGCGTTCCACGCCGTCGAGTGTGACAAACCGCGTGCCGGCGGGGGCGGTGCGGACCACAATCTTGTCGCCTTCCACTTTTGCGAGGTCGAAGCAGTGCATGGGCTGCCCCATGCCGAGCAGGATGTAGTTGGTGATGTCGACGATGTTGTTGATTGGCCGCTGTCCGACGGCGAGCAACAGGTCGCGAAGCCACTTGGGACTTTCCCGCACGGTCACGCCGCGGATGGTCAGTCCGGAATATCGCGGGCAGGCTTCGGTGTTGAGCACCTCAACGGGGATGGCTCCGTCGGGGCGGTCGGGCTTGAAGGTGTCCGCGTCGGGCCGGCGCAGGGTGGCTTTGTGTCCGTTCTGGCGGCACCACGCGAGCAGGTCTCGCGCCACGCCGAAGTGCGACGCGCCGTCAATGCGGTTGGGCGTGAGGTCAACTTCGATGAGCCAGTCGTCGTCAATGCCGTAGTATTCGGCCGCGGGCATTCCCGTGGGCGTGTCTTCGGGCAGCACGATGATGCCTTCGTGGCTTGTTCCGACGCCGATCTCGTCTTCGGCGCAAATCATGCCGAGCGATTCCTCGCCGCGCATTTTAGAGCGTTTGATGGTGAACGACTCCTCGCCGGAGTACAGCGTGGTGCCGAGCGTGGCGACGATAACTTTCTGTCCTGCGGCGACGTTGGCGGCTCCGCAGACGATTTGCACAGGTTCTTCGCCGTTGCCGAAGTCAACGGTGGTGATATGCAGGTGGTCGCTATTGGGGTGGTCGACACATGTGAGCACGTGTCCCACAACGAGGCCGCGCAGGCCGCCGCGTATGGTTTCAACGCGCTCCAGGGCGCCCACTTCGAGGCCGAGCGAGGTCAGCGCGACCGACACCTGTTCGGGTGTGAGGTCGGTGTCGATATACCGGCTGAGCCATTTGTAAGAGATATTCATAGGTTGATGTTTTTATTCCAAACTGCAAAATTACAACATCTTGCCCAATGCCCCAAGTTCATGCCATGTTTTTTTTGTTTTTATGGAGTACGCCCGCTTTTTTACCGGTCAATCAGCGTCTATACTCGCCTTTTTTGAGTAACTTTGTCGGATTGTTACCAAAAGTATATGAAAGGTTTCCTGCTCCTGTTGCGCCGGTTCGTGCCGCCATATAAGCACTACCTGGCCCTGAACGTGATCTTCAACCTGCTCACGGCACTGCTCACGCTCTTCTCCTTCGCGCTGATCATCCCCATCCTCGAAATGCTCTTCGGCCTCAATACGGCGCATTACGAGTTTATCCCCTGGGGAAACGGGAAAATCAACGAGGTGGTGGTGAACAACTTCTACTACTCCGTGCAGTGCATCATCGGGCGTTACGGCCAGTCGACCGCGCTCGCGGCCATCGCCGTGGCGCTTGTGCTGATGACGGGGCTGAAAACCGGTTGCGCCTACCTCAGCGCCTTCTTCATGATTCCGATCCGCACCGGCGTGGTGCGCGACATCCGCAACCGGATATACACCAAAATCACCGCCCTGCCCATCGGATTCTTCACCAACGAGCGCAAGGGTGATGTCATGGCCCGAATGAGCGGCGACGTGACCGAGGTGGAGAACAGCATCATGTCCTCGCTCGACATGATGTTCAAAAACCCGATCATGATTCTTGCTTGCCTGACGATGATGATTCTGCTCAGTTGGCAACTCACGGTGTTCGTGCTGATTCTGCTCCCCATTGCGGGCGCGATCATGGGCGGGGTGGGCAAGCGGCTCAAGCGCGTCTCGCTCGAAGGCCAGAACCAGTGGGGCATCCTGCTGAGCAACATCGAGGAAACCATCGGCGGGTTGCGCATTGTCAAAGCCTTCAACGCCGAAAACAAGGTCCGGCGCCGCTTCGAAGACGAAAACGAGACCTACCGCTCCATCATCACCCGCATGCAACGCCGGTATGAACTGGCCCACCCGATGAGCGAACTGCTCGGCACGGCCACCATCGCCATCGTACTCTGGTTCGGCGGAACGCTCATCATCAACGGCACCAGCCACATCACCGCGCCAAAGTTCATCTACTACATGGTGATCTTCTACAGTATCATCAACCCCGCCAAAGACCTCAGCAAAGCCTCCTACGCCATCCAGCGGGGTATGGCATCGATGCAGCGTATCGACCGGATACTCAACGCGCGAAATACCATCACCGACCCGGAAACGCCCAAACCCCTTGACGGACTCAACACCGCGATAGCCTTCCGAGATGTCTGTTTCCGGTATGGAGAAACACCTGTCCTTTCCGACATCAACCTCGAAATCCGGCGCGGGCAAACCGTGGCGCTGGTCGGGCAATCCGGCTCCGGAAAAACCACCCTGGCCGACCTCTTGCCCCGATTCTATGAAGTCGAAAAGGGCTCAATCACCATCGACGGCACCGACATCCGCCACTTCCGCGTGGCCGACCTGCGCGCGCTGATGGGAAACGTGAACCAGGAGGCCATCTTGTTTAACGACACGTTCCGCAACAACATTGCCTTCGGTGTTGACAACGCCACGCCCGAGCAAGTGGAGCAAGCCGCCCGAATCGCCAACGCCTACGACTTTATCATCGCCTCCGAACACGGCTTCGACACCAACATCGGCGACCGCGGCTGCAAACTCTCCGGCGGACAACGGCAGCGTATCAGCATCGCGCGTGCCATTCTCAAAAACCCGCCCATACTTATCCTCGACGAGGCCACCAGCGCGCTCGACACCGAATCGGAGCACCTCGTTCAGCAGGCACTCGACAACCTCATGCACGGCCGGACCACGCTCGTGATCGCCCACCGCCTGTCCACCATCCGCAACGCCGACCTGATTTGCGTGATGCAAGACGGCCGCATCGTTGAGCGCGGAACGCACGAGCAACTTCTCGCACTTGGCGGAGCGTATAAGCACCTCGTTGAGATGCAGTCGTTCTGACCCCCTCCGCCAACCACCCTACCCCATTCCCTTTACGGCATAGCGTGATTAAATCGTCTGGGAGCCGGAAAATTTCCAGTTCCCAGACGATTTAAATTTTTTATTTGTCTGTGAGGTTATTTTTTTATACCTTTGCAGACGAATTAAACCAGTCACAATATGCAAATCATCGGACGAAAAACGGAACGCAACGAGCTTGACCGTATCTATGCGGCCTCGGGAGCGAGGTTCGTGGCCGTCTACGGTCGACGCCGGGTCGGGAAAACGTTTCTGATAAAAGAACATTTCCATGGTTCATTCGCTTTCTATCACACCGGATTGTCACCCTACGACCGAAGCCGGAATTCCATGCTCGCCGACCAGTTACACGCCTTCTTTTTCTCTCTTAAGGAGCACGGATTGACCGGTGGGCAACCTCCACGGTCGTGGATGGAGGCATTTGGAATGCTCAGGCAATTACTCTGTGAGTGCGACAGCGGAACGCGTCAAGTGGTTTTCATCGATGAGATGCCTTGGTTGGACACCCCTCGTTCGCGCTTTATCTCCGCACTCGAGTACTTCTGGAACCATTGGGCCTCCTCCAACCCGAATATCATGCTTATCGTCTGTGGCTCAGCTACGTCATGGATAGAGAGCAACCTGATCAACAGCAAAGGCGGTCTTTATAACCGCGTGACCAACGAAATTAAACTCCATCCTTTCACTTTGAGCGAAACCGAGCAGTTTTTTCAGGCAAAAGGAATGAGAATCAGCCGTTATGATCTGGCTCAGGCATATATGGTTTTCGGCGGAATACCTCATTACCTTGACCTGTTTGAGAAAGATTTCAGTGTGGCACAGAATATTGACCGGTTGCTTTTTGCACGGAGTGGACAATTACGGAACGAATTTGACCGTCTTTTCGGTTCGCTTTTTTACGATGCAGACCGGCACATTTCCGTTGTTCGGCAGTTGGCCAGGACCCGTCGCGGACTCACCCGGACAGAATTGCTTTCAGCCACGGGAATCCACGATGGCGGAGGTGCATCAAAGATTCTCAGAGGTCTTATTGAAAACGACTTCGTTTCTGTGTATTCCCCTTTTGGAGAGAAACGGACCGAGCGTTATCGCCTTACTGATCATTTCTGCCTGTTCTGCCTGCGCTTTATCGGAAAACAAACCGAGTTCGACCCGCAATTCTGGCAGAAGAACTATAATTCTCCCAAACTGAGCGCCTGGCGGGGTTATGCCTTTGAGGAACTCTGTTTCGCGCATATTCAGCAGATAAAACGTGCCCTGGGAATCGGCGCTGTGAGTTCAACACAGTCCTCGTGGGTGGTGAAGGATGAAAACGGTGCGGTGTCGCAAATCGATATGCTTATCAGCCGATCTGACAACGTGGTTAATCTTTGTGAGATTAAGTTCTACGGAGGCCCTTTCACTGTCACCCGGAGTTACGATGACATTCTCCGCCAACGTGTGCAGACAATCATCGAGCATCTTCCAAAGCGCAAAACCGTGCATCTCACATTCATCACCTCTTTCGGTCTCACGCAGGGTGAGTACTCCGGCCAAGTGCAGCGTGTGCTAACCCTTGATGACCTTTTTGATTGACACCTTGGGGCTTGCCGGCAGAGTATTGTTAGCCGCAGTAATTCAAATCGTCTGGGAACCGGAGAATTTCCGGTTCCCAGACGATTTGAATTTGGCTCTATAAGCGAAATCGTATGTGTAAGTCTGCGATTATTTTAGAGAATTAGCGCCGGAGGCGCGGATTCGCCCTTTTGTCTAAAAAAGTTGTCCTTGTTGTTCTGGTTGTCGTTTTTTCCGACAGATGAGCAACAAGGACTTAAATTATGTCGTTTGTGTCTTTATCTCGAATGCGCTTGCGGCTACAGGGTCTGCTTGCTGTAGGTGATTTTCACCTTCGCTTTGTCGAGGCGCAGTCGGGCGAGTGCCGGCGCGGACACCTGCGGAGCGATTTTGGTGGTGATCACAGTGGTCGACGTGGAATAGGAAGTCGTGGCGGTGTAGGTGGTGACATCCACCGGTGTGATGGTCATTTCGATGTCGGCATCGGTGGGTACGCCGCCTTTGTGGTCGAGGATGTCGAGGATGTAGT
This sequence comes from uncultured Bacteroidales bacterium, assembly GCA_902772965.1. Lineage (GTDB taxonomy): Bacteria > Bacteroidota > Bacteroidia > Bacteroidales > Muribaculaceae > Sodaliphilus. The sequence goes on from CACYCT010000136.1 coordinate 7,599, forward strand.
TGCGCATGTCCTCGATGTGGTAGGTTTTGTTGGTGGGCTCGTAGGTGGCGTAAAAGGAGTCTTTGTCGTTCGTCAGGCTGTCGTTGGCGAGGAAGTTGTCTTTGAAGGCCGTTTTGATAAAGAGCAGGTGTTGCGGCGGAGCGATGTCGTATTCCGTTCCGGTGTCCTCGACGGGGATGTCGAGTTCAAGGTCGTTGATTACGGCGAGGTTGGAGCCGATGTCGTTTTTTACTCGTTGAATGATTTCGTCGATGGGGAACCGGATTTGCACCTCGTATCCGGCCGGTGCCATCACGATGGCTTCGCCGTTTGCCACGCGGGTGCTTATGGAGGGGTCGATTTCGAGGTTGATGATGTTGTCCTGCTGCATTTCGGGCGAGGCGGCGAGGTAGGTTTGACGTTGTCCGGTGTAGATACTGTCGATATCCCCGCTGATGACGTGTTTCTGGTAGTACACCTCGAATTCCGTCCGCGAGAAGTTCATCATTCTTCCCGAGCCGTAACTGTTGGTGATGTAGATTCCCGGGAAATATTCGTTGAACTTGCTCAGCGAACTGAATATTTCGGGTGATGTCTTGTATTTGTCGAACAGTTCTTTAGCGAAGTCGATGCTCACGGGCACGTGCACCGCGCGGTAGTACTCGCGTGTTTGTGCGTCATAGTCGATTACGGCGGCAGAGGGTGAGTATGCTCCTGAGGCGAGCGGTTTGTCGGCGTCGTAGTATCCTGTCGGGTCGAAGTCGGAGTACATCGGCGATGGCAGTGCTTTTGTGAGGCGGTAGATGGTCATGCGCATCGGTGTAAGCGAGTCGCCGGTGAATCCCTGCGCCAGAGGCACTCGGAACTTGAATCGGCAGGAGTCGAGCGTGACCTTTGCGGTGTCGAGTTGTGTCGCGGGCATCATTTGCGTGACCACGTCGGAGCGCAGGGTGCCGTATCCGTCGGATTTAATGTGTCCCACGAGTTGTGTTGACGTTTTCGCCTGCAGTCGGGGGTTGGCTACGGATTTTCCCGTGATGATGAAGGAGGAATCTACGATGATGTTGACTCGGCTGTCGGTGAGTGATGTACCGATGGTTTCGTCGGTGCAGGCGTTCAACATCGCCAGCAGTGTCATCGCGAGCAGTACGTTTGTAAGTTTTCTCATTTCTCGATAACTCCGTTGCTGTTGGAGGTTAGGATTTCGCAGAAAGTGGAATGGTGTGTGTCGGTTGGTTTTATTTCCCCATAAGCATGTCGTAGAATTGCTCGAATGCTTTTGTGTCGTCGGCGGGGTCTTGGTAGGGCAGGAAGGGTTTTCCCGATTCTTTTGCGAGGGCTTCGATTTCGGGGTTGATTTCGGGGCTGCATTGGGCGATGGCGTCGGCGTGCTCAATGGCGAGGCGTGTGAGGTCGAAGTGTGTCACGGGCTTGTCGAGCAGGTGTTCGATATTTGCCTTGCTGATGCCGTCTTGCAGCATTTTCTCGGCCATTCGGCTGTTGATGGGCTCCTGGAAGTCGTCGTTCCAGAGAGAGTAGATGATTTTGGCGTCGCGGAACGAGGCGTCGTTCGCGTATATGTCGCGCATGTATAGCGGTGTGAGAGCCGAAATCCACCCGTTGCACTGAATGATGTCGGGGTTCCATCGCAGTTTTCTCACCGACTCGATTACGCCCCTGACGTAGAATATCGCGCGCTCGTCGTTCTCTTCGGGGTTCGAGGCTGTTTCGAGTTCTTTGGTAAGTCCGCGTGCGAAATAGTCGTCGTTATAGATGAAGTAGACCTGCATTCGCGATGGTTGCAGTGTGGCCACTTTGATTATCAGGGGGTGGTCGGTGTCGTCGATGATGATGTTCATTCCCGAGAGTCGGATAACCTCATGGAGTTGGTTACGCCGCTCGTTGATGTAGCCGTATTTTGGCATGAACATTCTCACTTCGGCTCCGAGTTCTTGCAGCCCTTGGGGCAAATCGCGGCATTTGAGCGACGTGGGGGAATCGTTCAGATAGGGCGCGATTTCTTGCGAGATGAACAGGATTTTATTTGCTTCCATTAATTTGCGGTATACGTTAGGTGGGTGGCATAAATTCCTAAAGTGAGTTCGGTGGTTTCGGTCGCGTTTTGGGGAGCCTGCCGGCAATCCGATTGGGGCAAAACTTGTGCAAGCCGAATGCAAATGAGTGTGCCCGATTCGCTGAGGCGCAGCCAAGTTTATCCAAACCTCCAGAACCCATCATTAAGATTTGCAAAGATACAATTTTTTCCCGGTTAGTGGAATTTTTTTTGTTTCTTATTAGCGTTTTTTACCCAATTCGGCATGAATTTTTAACACTTTGTAAAGATTCCGGCGCGTCGATTGCTGCGCCTTGGCAGTGGCGGAAATGCCTGCCGTGTGTAAAAAGAAAGCCCTTGCGGGCGTGTGTTGGTCACGCGCGCCGCGCGGGCATGGTTATGCGAACCGCAAAGTGGCGGGTGCGGCTCAGTATTCCTCTGCGTCGAAGAAGAAGTCGTCGTCGGTGCTCGGATAGTCGGGCCAGAGGTCTTCGATGGACTCGTAGGCCTCACCTTCGTCTTCGATTTCCTGAAGGTTTTCAATCACCTCCATAGGCGCTCCCGAGCGGATGGCGAAGTCGATGAGTTCTTCTTTGGTTGCAGGCCAGGGCGCGTCCTCAAGTTTGGTTGCGAGTTCAAGTGTCCAATACATGGTGTTTGTGATTAAGACGATTGGTTTTTAAAAAAAGCGTGCAAAGTTAATGCTTTTTTTTAAACTTCAAGCGTTTTTGTCCCAATATATTTCCTGGTGGTGTGTGAGAATGTTGTTGAATCGGGCAAAAACGAAGAAGAAGTCGCTCAGGCGGTTGAGGTATTGGAGCACGTTGGGGTGCACTGTGGCGCTGTGGCTGAGTGTGATTACTCGTCGTTCGGCGCGTCGGGTGATTACGCGACAGATGTCGGTGAGCGCGCTCAGGCGGCTGCCTCCGGGGAGGATAAATCCTTGCATGGGCGGCAGTTCGGCGTCGAGGTTGTCGATGAGTTGCTCCACGGCTTTGATGTCGGCTTCATTCAGACCGGCGACCTCGGTGGCGTTGGGGTTGGCCAGATACGCGCCGATGTTGAATAGTTTGTTTTGCACCTTGTGCAGGAAGTCGTGCACGTTTTGTGTGTCGAGTTTGGTGTTGTGGATGAGCAGCCCGATGTGGGCGTTTAGTTCGTCGATGGTGCCGTAGGCCTCCACGCGAGGGTCATCTTTGGGCACGCGTGTGCCGCCGATGAGGCTGGTGGTGCCTTGGTCGCCGGTGAGGGTGTAGAGTCGTGATTTCATAGCGGTTAAGAACTGATTTGGTTGAGAGTTGTTATGAGTTGGTTGGTGTTGTCCACGCTGAGGTAGTGTTTCTGGTGTACTACCGAGGCGAGTGGGCCTTGGCAAAGCGATTGCAGCAACGTGATCAGGGGGGTGAAGATGTCGTCGAGGTTGAGCAGGAGCAAGCGTTTGTCGGTGTCTTTGTCCACTTTGAGTTGTGAAACCGCCGAGATGACCTCGTCAACGGTTCCCAGTCCTCCGGGCAGTGCCACGAACACATCGGCGAGGTTGCACATGACCGACTTTCGTTGGTTGAGGTCGGTTGCGGTGACCACTTCGTGGCAAATGGGGTCGGTGCGTTGGATGAATTTCTCCGGAACGACGCCGATGATGTGTCCACCTGCATCGGCGGTGGCTTGGGCGGTGATGTGCATCAGTCCGGCGTTCACGCCGCCATAGACGAGCGTGTGGCGGTTGGTTCCGATCCATTGTCCGAGAGTCCGGGCTGCTTCGGCGAAGTTTTCGGGTTGGCTTGCGGCTGAGGAGCAGAAGACGGCGATGTTCATTGCGGGGTTAGTTTGAAAAGGTTGATGGCCGATTGTGTGGTGATGTTGTCAACACTGTCGGGGTGGAGGTTGAGTTGCGTTGCGATGGTGTCGCGCACGAGGGTGAGGTAGGCGGGTTGGTTTCTGCGTCCGCGGTGCGGCGCGGGTGCGAGGTAGGGCGCGTCGGTTTCGAGCAGGATGCGTTGTATGCCGATTTCGCTGAGGGCGTCGCGCAGTTCGGTTGATTTCTTGAACGTTGCCACACCTCCGATACCGAAGTGGTAGTCGCCTACGGCGCGGATTCGCTCCACTTCGCAAACGGTGGCTGTGAAGCAGTGCATCACGCCGCGTGCGCGGGGGTGGTTCCCGAGCACGGCGAGCACCTCATCGAGCGCTTCGCGGCAGTGGATAATGAAGGGCAAATCGAGTTCGTCACACCAGTCGAGTTGCGCGTCGAGTGCTTCAATCTGCTCGGCGCGGTAGGATTTGTCCCAGTAGAGGTCGATTCCGATTTCTCCGACGGCCACGGGGCGTGTTTCTGTGGCGCGGCGGTGCAGTTCGCTGAGTTGCTCGCGGAAGTCGGGCTTGACCTCCTCGGGGTGTAGGCCGACGGCGATTTCGATGTGCTGTGGCCATTGCGCCCGTGTTTGGGTCAGCCGGGGCAGTGAGGCCACGTTCTCGTTGGGCAGAATCATCTTGGTCACCCCCGCGGCGAGGGCGTCGGCCACTACTTGTTCGCGGTCGCCGTCAAACTCGGCGGCGTATATATGCGTGTGGGTGTCGATCATTTATCTCTGCCGGCCATTTGGTTGATCAGCGATTCGAAGGCTTGTCGGGCTTCGATGTTGAGGTTGAGGCTTTCGAGTGCGTCGAGCGCGAGGCGGTTGTAGCGCCCGATGGCCTCAAGGCTGAGTTGCCGCAGCCCGAGGCGGTTGTAGATTTCGGTTACGGCGGTCACTTTTTGGTCGCGCAGGGCGTAGGGGTCGTTGAGCCATCGGCGCAGTTCGTCGGCGTCGTCGCCGGTGGCGCGTGCTGTGGCGTTGATGAGCAGGAAGGTTTTCTTGTTGTTGGCGATGTCGCCGCCGATTTCTTTGCCGAAAGTGTCGGGGTCTCCCCAAACGTCGAGCATGTCGTCTTTGAGTTGGAAGGCGATGCCGAGGTTGAGCCCCATTTGGTAGAACTTGTCGGCGCGTGCGGCGTCGGCGCGTGCGATGAGGGCGCCCAGTTTGCAGGCGCAGCCGAGCAGTACCGACGTTTTGAGGCGAATCATGTTGATGTACTCCTGTTCGCTCACGTCATGCCGGGTTTCGAAGTCCATGTCCCATTGCTGTCCCTCGTAGATTTCGATGGCGGTCTGGTTAAACAGGTTGACGGCCTGTTCCCGGCAGTAGGCGGGGGTTTGGGCGATGAGTCGGTTGGCCAGTGTGAGCATGGCGTCGCCCGAGAGGATGGCCACGTTGTCGTTCCATCGGCGGTGCACGGTGGGCTGTCCGCGTCGGATGTCGGCCCGGTCCATCACGTCGTCGTGGAGCAGGGTGAAGTTGTGGAACACCTCGAGGGCGATGGCGGGCGTGAGGGCGGCTTCGAGGTTTCCGCCGAGGGCGTCGCAGGCCATCAGGGTGAGCGCGGGTCGGATTCGCTTGCCGGGTTGGCTCATCACGTAGGTGATCGGCTCGTAGAGTTGCCGTGGCTCGGTGGGCAGGTCGAGGTTGGCGATGGCGGTGTCGGCCATTTCGCGATATGCGGGATAGGGTTTCATTGGTCTTATCGGTTGTAGGCGTTGTTGAATCGGGACATCTGTTCGGGTGTGTAGATGTTCTTTAGTAGTTGTATTTGTTTGTTTATCAGAGTTGTGTCGGCGTTTGGCGCGTTGCGGTCGGCGCGCATGGCCTGTCCGAGGTTTTCGGGTGTGCACGCGCCGGCGTAGAGCGGCATTTGTTCTTCCACGGGGAGCGACTTCGCCAGCGAGTCGATGGCCTGACAGAACTGCCCGGCCCATTGCGGGTTGCCGACCCGCGCGGCCACGAGCGAGGCCAGGGAGATGCGCGCGGTTGCCTGTTCTGCCGTCAGGCGTGCGTGCCGGAGTTGGTCCACGAGCGATTCGGCGTGCTCGTCGGCGGCTTGGTTTCCGTAGGCTATAATGGCGGCGGCGAGGCCGAGTGTGTCGTTGAGTTGCGTCGCGGCGTCAACAAAAGCGTCGTTGAGTGCGTCTCGGGTTGTAAGCGCGGGCAAACTGTCGGCCAGCGACGGGTAGGCGGCGATGAAGCGCGTCAGCGCGGCGGTGTCGGCCGATTGCCATACCGCCTGAAGGTTGTCGGCGGCCTGCCTCCCCGCCGGCTCGGCGCGGTTGCAGGCGTATGCGCATAGCAATGCTGCAGCCATGAGGAGAGTGAACATCGATTTTTTCATTTCTCAGGCGGGAATATTTCGTTGGACAGTTTCGGGTCGTAGGCTTTCAGCGAGTCGGCAAATGCTTGCTCGAATGCCTGCGCGGCGGCTTGGTCGCCGGTGAGCAGGAGTCGGTCGTGCCGCACGCGGGCGTCGACTATGGCGCGTTGCAGCGCGAGGGTGTCGGCATGGTCGGTTTCGGCCACGGCACGGGCGGCCTCACCGGCCTGGCGGGCGATGTCGGGGTCTACTTCGGGCGCCGATGTGCAGGCGGGCGCGGCCACAGCCAACAGCGGGAGTAATATCAAGTGTCGGTACATAGCGATGGCGTTTCGGGAGTTTCCGAATCGCAAAGGTAGCGGTTTGCGCCCGAGTGTGCAAATCTTATCGGAAAAATTGTGCCGAATCCGGCTGTTTCAGGGTGTTTCCCGCTCTGTTTCAGGAATAATTCCGCTTTTTACCTCGAAAATGTTTGATATGCGGAATAATTGATATACTTTTGCCGTGGAAAATCAACACTCAACACTAATAACTTACTTTGATTATGAAAACACTACGACAAACGCTGTTACTGCTGGCCATCGTTGCGGTGGGAATCTCCGCCGCGGCGCAAGAGGCCGACCCCGTGATTGCCTCCATCCGCCAAGCCTACGACAAAGCCTGCCAAACCATCAAGCGCGGTGACAAAAACGCCCGCAACGAAATGGTCTCCACCCTCAAATATCAAGTGCCCGGTTCAGGCCAGGTAACCGAAACGTTCCGGTTCTTCTCCCGGCTCGAGGTTTTCGGCGAGAACAACGAGTTCACCAACTACGCCCTCTACTTCGTCACGCGCCAGTACAAAATCGCCGGACGGAAGTATTACGAGGAATACCTCTTCAACCGGAACAGCACACCCATCTTCGTGTTCAAGCAGGGCTATGACGAAGCAGGGAAAAAGACCGAGAAACGGCTGTATTACCAGAACGGGACAATCTACAGCGTGGTCGGCGAGTTGACCGAAACCTACGAGGCCGAAATCTCCTACGCCTACGCCACCGAATTCCGCCAGGCGTTCGACAACCTGATCCGCAACGCCAAAGAATAGCCCGCCGCGCGATTTTCTGCCCACAACAAGCCCAATGTCAATCTTTTTAAGTACTTTTGCAGGTTAGAACATTCAAACCCCCAACGATATGAGTAAATTCTACATTGCCGAAAACGGCCAGCCCGTAGGGCCGCTCGAAGCCTCCGAGTTGCTCGCGCACAACCTCACACCTGAGTCGCTCGTGTGGAACGAGTCCATGTCCGGCTGGACCCCCGCCGCCGACGTGCCCGAACTCGCACAACTGATAGCCCAGACACAGCAGCAGGCCTACCAGCCCCAGCCCGACTACACCCAACAACAGCAGGCCTACCAGCCTCAGCCCGACTACACCCAACAGCAGCAGGCCTACCAGCCTCAGCCCGACTACACCCAACAGCAGCAGGCC
>CACYCT010000137.1 GCA_902772965.1 uncultured Bacteroidales bacterium
TACCTATTCGTTCCAATTCGTTTAATTTGTTTAATTTGTTGTTCTCTGTCCGTTATCTCCGTTTATTCCGTTGTCATTAAAATAATTCGTTTAATTTGTTCTTCCTCAGCCGTAAACAATCACCCTGCCGGCGTGTTACCGGCAGGGTGAAATCAAACTATGTGCAACTAAGTTGTTTAGAAGATTCGCTTCTCGGTGGTTGAGGTGCCGTTGGTATAGCGGGTGATGACGATGTTGACACCGTTCCACGGGGTGGTGGCCATCTGGCCGGTCACATTCACATAGGTCACGCGCGCGATGGTGTCTGCGGCGGTGATGTCATCAACGGCGGTGATGATTCTCGGGTCAGAATACCAGTTGAGGGTGAACTCGGTTTGCGCATCGGTGGCTTCGCTGCCTGTGGGCAGTTGAACGTTGTACTTGTAGGTAACCTTTCCGGTGGCTTGGGTCTCGGTTTGTGTCACGTCATCCGGCTCGAACACGAGAATGTCGCCGATCACGTTTGCCGGAATCAGTTTGTCTGACGTGGCGACCGGGGCAACACCGCGGCGCGAGGTGCTTGAACCCCGACTGCCATTGATGATTGTTCCGTTCGACCAACTGTTCATATCCACGAGCGATATGTCAAAGTCCGATGACGGTTCGTAGCCCTCAATGTCCTGATAGTCGGAGGCGATGATTCGGTCGGCGAGCATGCGTCCTCCGAGGTCGGAGCCGGGCGCGTCATCGTTGGATTTCTTGTCCATGCGCATGTAGTAGACATTGTACTGGTTGGTTTGGTTGTTCTCGCGCACGTCGATGCGTATGTGTTCGGCCTGCACGGTGCGCTCCTGAATCTGGTAGTCAAGGTCTTTCAGGGAGGTGTTTTTGCTCAGGTCGAGGTCGGTGAGCTGCATATGGGCGCAGTGGAGCGTTTCGAGGTTGGTGAGTTTCGACACGTCAAGACGCCGGATGGGGTTACCGCCTTCGGGCAGCAGCGCGCGACGGATGTCGTAGGGGTTCTCGCCGGCGGCTTCAGCGTTGGTTCCCTGCGCCTCACCGGTGGAGAGGTAGGTCAGGGCTTTGTTGCCGGCAAGGTTGAGACACTTGATGTTGTTCTTGTAGCAGATGAGTTCCCAGAGTTTGGTGTTTCCGCTCACGTCAAGGGCGTCGAGGTTGGCGTTGTAGCAGCTGAGTTGCCTAAGTTCGCTCAGGTTGCCAAGGTTTTTCTGCAGCATGTTCGGTTTGGTCTGCATGTCGATCGAGTTGACGTAGAGAATCTCGAGCAGAGGGTTGTGGCTTAGGTCAAGGTCGCTCAGGGGGTTGTTCGAGCAGCGGAGTTCAACGAGTTCACGGTTTTTGCTCAGGTCGAGTTCGGTGATTTTTCCGCGGCGGGTTTTTCCGTCAAGGCCACCGTTGGCTGATGTTCCGTTGATGGAGCCGTCGTCGTCGTATTCGCCATCGCGCGTCTCGTAGCAGTAGAGTATTTGCAGTTTCGGGTTTTTGGTCACGTCAAGTTCCTCAAGTCGGCAGTTGTAGCAGTCGAGGTGGACCAGACCGGAGTTTAGTGTCACATCGAGGCCGTTGCTGCCGATGGGGTTGTTGTTGCAGCGCAGCATTTTCAGGCTGTCGAGTGAGGTCACGTCGAGTTGCTCGAGCAGGTTGTGGTCGCAGTAGATTTGGAATAGCGAGTCGCAACCCTCGACATTGAGCGTTTTCAGCCCACCCGGTTCAACTTGCCAGGTATATTCTCTAATCACTCCGGCTGCTCTATTAGGATCGGTTATTATAAGTGTTGAACCTGCATCAATTGCCTTCAGTTGCTCATGACAGTGCAGGATGCGCAACTTGTCCATACCGCTTACGTCAATATCCTCAAGCGAGTGTCCCTGCACATACAGATGCTCGAGATTGTAGAGGTACTTGATGCCCTCCATACTTCTGATGTATCGGGCCGGGCGTGTGACTTCACCTGTTTCTTCATCTTTAATTTCGTAATTCCATTTATTCAGCCGCAGTTTCCGGATCCAGTAAAGGTCTGTATCATCCAAGTATGTGCTAAAAAACGGGTTGCTGCTAAAATCGCAAGCTTCTGGACCACCACTCCAAGATGGGTAATAATTACCGCTATCAATGGCATCATCGATAATCTTTTGGTTGTCGAGATAGGCTACGTTTATGATATATTGCACAAGAACCGAATCCGGAAAAATTTCATACAAGTTATATTTCGGCGGATTGGCAATTCCATAGAATTCCGGGAAACTTGTGGGATTATCGGAATAATCCCCTGCCTCCTTGGCGTTCCAACGCTTTATTCTCTGAATTGGGACAAAAATTTGATATGTAAATTGATTGCCTTCGGGGTAGTTTGAGTCATTTACTTTGTAACGATTATAAACACGCAAGATGCCCGTGTTTGGACGTTCCAACTTGGGCAACGCTATAGCCATCTCATACATCTGGCGTAACTTGATCTGGTTCTGCCAAATCTCGAGCCAGTCGAGCGTGGTGCAACCGTCAAGTTTAACGGCGGTCAGTTTGTTCTTCTGCGCATATACGCGGAGTTTTTTCGCGCCACTTGTCCAATCTGCGGGAATCTCGATGCCGGCGCCGCTGAAATTCAGATAGGTCAGCCCGTTCCGCTCGCACCAGATTCGGACAAGGTGCTTCAATCCGCTCACGTCAAGGGTGGTGAGGCGGCAGTTGATCACGTTGAGCTGCTCGAGGTTGACAAACCGCTTGACTCCCTCCAGGCTGGTCACGGAGGTCAATCCCTGCATTTTGATAATCTTGATTTGCTCGAAGTCGGCATCCGTCCAGATGTCCTTGTTGAAAGGATTATCTGCTGTCGCGCCGCCCGTGACGGTGTAGGTTCCGTCTTGGATGGCTTGGTCTACTTTGGCCTTGTTGTCGGTATAAGCCTGCTCTTTGAGATACCGACGGAATCTCTCGTTGGGGATCACGTCGGCCAGGGCAACATCCTCGGCCAGTGCCGGCAGCGCGAAGCCGAGCGTGAGGAACACGCATGCCAACGCGCGCCACATGGTTGTCTTGATTTTCTTCATCGTTGTCTATTATTAAAATGGAATTGAATATCTTTAATTTTGGAGTTGCAAAATTACAAAGAATACTTAAATTTACCCCCCCCGAATTGTTAATGATTATTAATTTGAATGATAAATCCTTTCTTTTGCCACCTCCGCTTTCTGTTTGCAACTGCGAATCCGTTTGCGACATCGACCCTGTGGACCTCTTGAGATTAGCCATAACTTTCCCGGGAATAGGGAATGGGATTTTAATGGTGGGGTATATAAAATCCGAAAATATGTTCTGTTGTTTCGGTATTTATAAAACCCACCTAAAAAATACAGGGCCCGGAACAATCCAGGCCCTGCAAAGTGAGTTGCGCGCGTGTCCTATTGCGAGAGAATGATTCCGATAATCTCGTTCAGGTCGCTCACGTCGACTTTTCCGTCACCGTTGAGGTCGCCCTTCACGCCGGAACTTCCTTTGGCGTATGTGAATGTGATCTCAAATCTCGGGTCGTTGAGGCCGAGGGTGTACTCGTTGCCGTTCAGGTCGGTGGCCTGGAAGAAGATCTTCACCGTGTGCTCGCCCTCGGCAAGGCCTGTCAGGAGGTCAATGCCGACATTATCCATGAAAAAATGGGTAACTCCCATTTGGGTGTGGACGTCCACATATTCTTCCTGCCTTACCCACTCAGAGTCAATGCCCAAGGTCAGGGTCGGGTTGCGAAGCGTGATTCCGTCGGGAATGTACATGGATAACATAGAACTCTTGAACAGGAGTGAGTTTACGGTGCCCATTCCCGATTCCGGATCTCGATTGCCATCGATAAAGTAATAAGGACATTCAGCGTCGTTTTTGCTGAAGGCGACACCCACGCTGACAAAATGCGGCTTTGTCCGGTCACCGGGAATGAACTTGACCACATAGTTCTCGCCTCCGTTGTTGAAGTGGAACACCGAGTCGCCCTCTGCGGCTTCGAAATAGAACTCGAACCGATAGGCTTGTCCGTGCGTGAGGCCATCAAGGAGATCGAGGCCGATGTCCCGTTTCACCCACCACGGGGCATGGCTTGTGGCCTCGAAAGTGGTCCACGATGTGGGGGATTGACCTTCGGGATAGAGACGATAGTGCATCTTCACATAATCGCAGTTATGATTGGGATTTTCATCGGCATCTATGACAAGCGCGTCAAAACCGTCAAGTTTCATGCAGATAAGTTCTGAATCGGTCAGGTCTATCGCCGACATGCCTGTCGAACTCAAGAAGTGCGTTTTGCCGGCGGAGGCTAAGTTGTCCTGGATATGTACCATCGCTGTCCTAATGCTCAATGGAGAGGCATTAGAGGAGAGAATCGCGAGCACCGCAGCAAGCAGTAGTTGTAGTGTTCGTTTCATAAAAAGATGTGTTAAAGGTGAAATGATTCGCAAATTTACAATTATTTCCCGGTAGTGGCGCAAAATCGCAGTAGATTTTTCGGCTCTTAGCCTTTTGATTTACTGAATCTTCTTGAAACAAAAGACATTGGCATTTTGGCAAAATAGTTCGCAAATAATTTAATCTTTTGCGAAAAAAATCAGAAAGGAGGGGGCCTATAAATTGCTCGTGCCGGGTTGGCGGAATTGCTGCGCTGCGCTTGCCCTTCGGGTTCCTTTCCGGAAATTACAGAACCCACCTATAAGAAATTTCAATGGGGAATGCTCTATTGCGTCGCGTTATGAACTGACTGCATTCTTTGGCGGCACTTTTTTTGCCAGTATCAGAATAAAACATTAATTTTGCCACATGAAATCACAAAAACTTTAGATGTTTGTGAATTTTCAACAAAAGGGATACCTATGGAAACAACTGAAAAAAAACTGCTTGCAAGATTGAAGAAAGCCGGACGAGGAAAGGTATTCTTCCCCGACTGTTTTGCCGACGTGGCATCTTCCGACAGCATACGAAAAGCCATTGAGATTCTAACCTCAAAAGGAGAAATCATCAGGGTGTCAAGAGGTATATACTGTTACCCCAAGAAAGACCATGAGATAGGCTTGGGCATACTGAATCCATCGATTGATGATATTGTGGCTGCCATTGCCAAGCGCGACCACATGAAGGTCGTGCCCACCGGCGTTCACGCACAGAATCTGCTGGGCTTGTCCACACAAGTGCCCATGAACTTCGTCTATCTCACCAATGGTTGGTCGCGCCAAATCACTGTTCTCAACGGAATAACCGTAAAGTTCAAGCAGACCGCCCTCAAGAATTTGGAGTTTAACAGCCGACTTGCGATGCTCATCACTTTTGCACTAAAAGACATTGGCAAAGATAACATTACTGATGAGCAACTTTCCAAGATTAAACAACTTCTTATCAATGAACCCAAAAGCGTGGTAGAGAAGGACTTAATATTGATGCCCGTTTGGATTAGAAAAATCGTTACTTCAGCTTATGGACAGGAATAACTATTTCAGCCTTGATGCCTCACACCAGCGCAACTTGCTTGAGCAAACAGCCGGTAGGATTGGCCTTCCTTCTCAAGCAATAGAGAAAGATATTTGGGTATCCACCATTCTACAACTTGTCTTCACTCTACCATTCGCCGACAAACTGATTTTCAAAGGAGGAACATCGCTTTCAAAGGTGTGGGGAGTTATCAATCGTTTTTCAGAAGACATTGATTTGTCGGTTGACCGCTCCTTGTTCGGATTGACTGGTGATTTAACCAAGAAGCAACTCAAGAAGCTGCGCAAGGCATCATCAGTGTTTGTACGCGAAGATTTCAAAAACGCGCTTCAACAAGCCATTGAAGATAACGGATTGAGTCACCTTTGCACACTGGAGGCAGAGCCTGACGGAGAGGGCGACAGCACTTATCCCGAGCCTCGCAAACTGTTTCTATATTACTCGAGCGCATTAAGTGATCAACTTGGCTACATTAAACCTCTGGTCATGTTGGAGATAGGTTCGCGCTCGTTATTTGAACCCAACAAGAAATCATGTATCCACAGCATAATTGAGGGTGTGTTCCCCTTTATTCAGACATCATTGGCTGACGCGGAATTAGCGACCGCCACGCCGGGGAAGACGTTCCTTGAAAAGGTGTTTCTGCTGCATGAACTGTTCTCCATACCGGGGCACGGGATGAACGCCAACCGCAAGTCGCGCCACCTTTACGACCTGTATCGAATGATGGACAAAGACTTCGCGTTGCTGGCGGTTAAGGACGATGAGTTGTGGGAAACGATACGCCACCATCGCGAAATCTTCACATCGGTGCGTGACATGGACTATACGCCCGACATCAGGCAACGCCTCGTTCTGGTTCCTCGCCAGGACATCATTGAAAACTGGCGGCGCGACTATGATGTGATGTGCCAGTCCATGATCTATGGCGACAAACCGACCTTCAGCGAGTTGCTCGACGCCATGCGTGAAGTGGAGCGCCGTTTCAGATCCGGATAAACAAAAATCATTTTCGGAGTTTATGGAACCCACCTCAACTTTATTGATTATCTTTGTGGGCGACAAACAACACAAAAAACAGACCTCATGAACCGCCTCCTTTCCGCTCTCGTGCTCGCAACGCTCTGCGTCGCCGCAGCCGCGCAATCATCGAACCACCAATACATCACCGTCGTGGCCGAACCCGACCACGCCGACTGGACTTACCACACCGGCGAGACACCCCGCCTCACCGCCTACGCCATCAAGGAAAACGTCAGAATGAAAGGTGTCGAAATCTCATATTCCTACGGCCCCGACAAACTCGATGCCGTCGGCTCCGGAACAGTCACCACAGGCGACGACGGACTGGCGCGATTCACCATCCCGGCCGCGAAACAACCCGGTTTCACCTCCGTACGCGTGAAAGTTTATCACGAAGGACGGTACTACACCTCGATGACCAACATCGCCTTCGACCCGCTCAAGATTCAACCCACCACCACCATGCCGGCCGACTTTGAGCAGTTCTGGTCCGACGCAATCCAAAAGGCTGCCCTCGTGCCGATGAATCCGTCGCTGCGGCACAACGCCGAACAGAGCAACGACCGCGTCGACGTGTACTACCTCAAAATGCAGTCCTACCGCAAAGGCAACTACGTTTACGGCGTGCTCACCGTGCCCAAAACCTCCGGACGGAAACCAGCCATCCTGCGTTTGCCCGGAGCGGCGGTACGCACTTTCAACGGTCCGCACGAACTCGCCTACGAGGGATTTGTGGTGCTCGAAATCGGCGTGCACGGAATCCCCGTTGACCAAGACCCCGAAATCTACCGCCAACTCGAGGCCGGCGCCCTGTCGGGCTACACCACCATCGGCATCGACAACCGCGACACGTATTATTACATGCGTTCCATATTGGGTTGCGTCCGCGCCGTGGATTTCCTGTGCACCCTGCCCGATGTCGACACCACCCGCATCGCCACCTATGGCGGTTCTCAGGGCGGAATGCTCTCGATCATGACCGCCGCGCTGAACCCGAAAGTGAGCGCGCTGTTCGCCTACTTCCCCGCCTTCTGCGACCTCACGGGATATTACTACGGCCGCGGCGCCGGATGGCCACATCTGTTCCGTGACCCCAACGAGCCAAACCTTGAGGCGCGCATGAACGTGTCGAAGTATTACGACACAGTCAACTTCGCCCGCCTGCTGCGCGTGCCGGGATTCTACGCGTGGGGATACAACGACCCCGCGTGCTGTCCCACCTCCACCTATAGCGCATACAACGTCATCACCGCCCCGAAGACCCTGCAAGTGGGCCGCGACACAGGACACTGGCTCTACCCCTGGCAAGTGGACAACGCCCTCCGATGGATCAAAACGCAGTTCCACATGGAGTGAATCTGATTCTGCCTGAGATGGCCACCACAGATTAAAGTCACTGTCTTTTGTTTCTGCTGGATAAATCAGGCGGGGATGCGTTGTTCCCACCCTCGCCCGCTGTTCGCTATTGCTTCTGCCTCATTGCCACAGGGGCTCGCGCTCCCACCCGCGAGGGAAGCCCATCGCGTTGGTGTCAATGGATGGGTAGGCTCTGAGTAGGGCATCAATCTTGGCCTTCATATCGTTGTTCGGCGAAATGATGTTCAGAAAATACTTGATGATACAAAGATCAAAATATATTCGAAGCGAATCGGTGGGAAGAGTAATCCAGCTGCCGGTCATACGGTTGGGAAGCATCGGACGTATTGTGTTCTGCTTGTTCCATACACGGGCATGGTGGCAACAGGAATTGCGCGTTAGGGCAACGATTGTTAGCCACGACTCGAATGGAGCCACCTGTAAACCAAATCTCCGAGCAATGCTTTTCTTGATTCGTGCGACCTTGATGTTGCTGAAGATATTGGTCATGACTCCGAAAGGAAGCACTTCAGCCAAAATCCAGGCTGGAGGGTATGCATCGGAATAGGTCTGCTTGAAGTGGACGATGAAATCTTCGCGCGAACGGTGAAGTTCAGCATCAATCAAGTCCATTGTACGGCGGAATTTTCCAGCATCTATAAAGTTGTTGCCATCGGTCATCCAAAAAGGATTTCCCGTCATGTCGCTACCGATATTGACAATCGCGCTGCGTACTGCCACCTCAATCTTTTCTATCTCATTGAAGATAAGCAGACGAAGTTTCTTGTCGAAACGATAGAGCATCATCACTTGGTTGAACGTTGTGTCCGGTTTATATCGATGCTGCTCCTTTGGCATCTGTAATAAAGGATACATATAGGCGGACAAACGGTAATAGCCTATAAATTCGAGATAACTCTCTGCTTTGGCAGTATCTGTAACTGCCAACCCCCTTGACCGCAAGAGACAGACAAGGTCGTGCGCACTGGTGTATGGCTTCCGAAATGGGATTCTGTTGTTCATTGTATAAAGTAAAACGACCCGCACATTTGAGCATCGTTGAGAGGCTTGGCGGGTTCTAGTGCTGCAAAGGTACTGCTTTAATTTGGAATAGCCAAACTTTTTTGAAGAAAACTGAAGAAAAACGACAAAAAAGCCCCCAAAAAGCATTTATGCCCCTTTACGGGCGCCTCGGACTTTATTTCTTTTAATGACGTTTCTGCACTGTTTATTTGATACTTATTGTGCGTCAACCTGTGTTTCATACACTTGCAAGAAACCAAATTATTCCCAAATGAAGTGATACCGGCTGACATTCTCCTGGAGGTATGCTCCACAACTAAAGGCACTGTCTTTTGTTTCTGCTGGATAAATCAGGCGGGAATGCGTTGTTCCCACCCTCGCCCGCTTTTCGCTATTGCTTTTGCCTCATTGCCAAAGGGGCTCGCGCTCCCACCCGTTGGGGAATCCCATTTGCCTTGTGATGTTTTTGGGATATGCATTAAGCAGTCTCAGTAATAGGCTTTTTATCTGACTGTTGGGTGTAATGCTTTGTTCAAGATAGAGCATCGCGCAAAGTTGAGCGTACAGTTTCATGGGACGTATGTGTTGTGTGTCAACCCATGTAAGCGGCAATCGTCTTGGCAACTGGGGCATGGCTGGATAGCGGCGGTTCCATGTACGAGCATGATGGGCACAGCAGTTACGAAGGACTGTGAGACTGCGCATCCAACTTTCAAGATAGGTGTATTGTGGCAAACCGACGCTCTTTGCCACCTGTTTCTTCACCTCCACATCTTTCATGTTGGCATATAGTTTTGAGAGGTTGCCGAATGAAACGACTTCCAGCGTCTTCCATACAGGAGGCATGGACGGTGCACTGTACTTCGCAAAGTGCTCCTGTAGAAATTCTTCCTTCGAGCGGCTGAGTTCCACTCGTATGTTGTCGAGGCATGCCTGAAAGATGTCGCAGTTGTTGAACTTTGAAGCATCCATAAACCAAAATGCCCCATGTGTCATGGAGAAGAAATGGATGATGCGTGTGCGCAGGGCAACCTCTATGTCCTGTATGGCGGTGAAGATAATGGAACGCAGTTCCCTGTCGAATGTGTATAGCGAAATGACATCTTCGAGGCATGCGCCACTCGCAAACCGATGTGTACTCTCGTCTGTCTCGAAGACTTTCCAGTAGTTGGCCAAACGGAAGAAACTGATGGAGGCGAGTTGCTTCAAGGCTGTGTCCTCATCACTGACGATGAGACCGCGTTGCTGAAGCATAGCGAGCTGAATGGTAATGTCCGTAGGAAGCTTAGTATATCTCATACACTTTTAAACAACGAAGTCCCACCGTGGTACGCATTGTTAGGAGGCGTGGCGGGAACTGTTGCTGCAAAGATACTGCTTTAATCTGGAATAGCCAAACTTTTTTGAAAAAACGACAAAAAAAGCATTTATGCCCCTTTGCTGGCGCCTCGGGCTTAAGGTGGGGCAATATTGGCTGCGCCTCAGCAAATCGAGCAGGCTCATTTGCATTCGGCTTGTACAAAGTTTTGCCCGTATCGGGTTGGAGGCGGATGCCAAGCAGATTTTGATTCCGCACCACGATATTGTAGGGTCTGCCCATGGGTTGGCCGTCGGCGTAGTTTCCGGCAAGTTCCCCAACGCGACCGAAACCTCTAAACTCATTGGCGGAAATCACAGAACGCACCATAGCACTCCCATCAATCTTTCAGACAGCCCAACGGTATAATCTTAACACCATCAGGGCGGGTGTATGCCATTTGGCCGCCTGTAAGTATAATCAGCAAATCCGGCTCACGAATGGGCATCTGCCGCTCATTCGCGTTGTGCTCGCGAATGAGCCTGCTCAACTTCAAAAGGTGCTTCGCGCCCTCCTCTATCTCACGGCTTCCCAATTTACACTCAATCAAAGCATAGCGCCCATCTTCAAGATGTAATACGAAATCGGCCTCCAAACCGTATCGATCATGATAATAAGACACATGGCTATATAAGCCCTGCGTATAGGCTTTCAAATCACGCACACACATTTGCTCGAAGATAAACCCGAACGTTTTCAATTGCGTAGACAGGGCTTCAGGGGTCAGTCCAAGAAGAGCAACAGCAATCGACGGGTCGCAGAATCCTCGTTTAGGCGAACTTCGGATAATAGTCTTGCTGCGTATGGCAGGACACCATGCATCTATATCTTGAATGACAAACAGGCGTTCAAGGGCGTTCACATAATCACTGAACGTATCAATGCCGCATTCCACTTCTTCTGAAGACACCACATCGGCAAGCATAGTGGTCTTTTTGGCAAGTGATGAAATGTTGCGTGCATACGACCTGAGTATCATCATAGCCAGTTTTTCGTTTCTTCGCTTGCCATCTATCCGGGAAACATCTTCGCTGCAGACTGTCCGGACATAGTTACGAGCCACCAGCAGTTTGGCTCTATCCGAACGTGCCATAAGAGTGCCGGGCCACCCTCCGCGGCAAGCGGCAAATATCAAGTCCTCAATGCTCATCTTTGACAAACTTCCGTCTATATTGTAACCGGGATTGTTGAACAGTTCCGACAGCGACACTTCGCCTGTAGACTCCATTGACTCCCAAAGGCTCATAGGCTGCATGTTCATTTTTGCGATTCTGCCATTTCCCGAATGGAGTATCTGCGACTTGTCTACGGCATTAGATCCTGTGAGGATGAATTGCCCGGGCTGGCCGCGTTTGTCAACCATCGTGCGGACAGCATCCCAAAGGATTGGAGCATCCTGCCATTCATCAATCAGTCTTGGCGTGTCGCCACGGAGTAGTAATGATGGCTTAGACATTGCTGTGGCTAAGTATTCATCACGCATGTCAGGATCCTGCATCTTGATGGCACTATTGGCCGCTTGCTCGGCCGTAGTTGTTTTACCACACCATTTTGGCCCTTCTATCAATACGGCGCCAAACGCGTCAAGTAGGTCCCGGAGCATTGCATCTGCTGTTCTGCTGAGATATTCCATAATATTCGCTCTTAATTCAGGCCGCAAAGATAATGCAAACATTTGGCTCGCGCAAGAAATTCTTTCTTTTTGATGTATTTTGTTCGGTATTTTTGATGCATTCCATTCTGCGTTTTTGATATCTTTTGTCCTGTATTACTGACATAGTTCATTCAGTGTTTTTGAGGATTTACACACGCCATTTTGAAAACAGACAAAAAACATATTTATAATGGTGGGGGCTGTAAAGGGATAAACTTCGCTGCGCCTCAGCAAATCCCACACTGTATTCCAAACACTTGGAAAAGCCAAAGCAAAGGTTAAAGGCGGGTTCTATAAATTCCGGAAATGAGTTTAATGGTTTCGGGCGGGTTGGGTCTCTTTTCGGCATCTTTTGCTTCAACTTCTTAACCTGTAGCCCGCTACTATGTCGCTGCGTTGAATCAAAACCTGCTCGAAAATTTCCACCAACCCGACTCGAGCAATTTTATAGAATCACCCTAAAGTAATCCCATATGCGGTGAATTGCACCCTCGGCATTGATTTCTCACCAAAAATGACTATCTTTGCCGATTCAACCCATCCGCGACAATCATCATGGACTTCAAACTTCACTCGCAATACGCCCCCACGGGCGACCAGCCGCAGGCCATCGACCAACTCAGCAATGGCGTGCTCGACGGTGTGCCGTTCCAAACGCTGCTCGGCGTGACCGGCTCGGGAAAAACTTTCACCATGGCCAATGTCATCGCCCGAACCGGACGGCCTACTCTCGTGCTCTCGCACAACAAGACACTCGCCGCGCAACTCTACGCCGAGTTCAAATCCTTCTTCCCCGAAAACTCGGTGCACTACTTCGTGAGTTACTACGACTACTACCAGCCGGAGGCATACATACCCTCAACCGACAAGTACATCGAGAAAGACCTCGCCATCAACGAGGAAATCGAGCGGTTGCGCCTCTCAACCGTCACCGCCCTGCTCAGCGGCCGCCGCGACATCGTGGTGGTTTCCAGTGTGTCGTGTCTGTACGGAATGGGTAACCCCGAAGACATCACCGCCAACGCCATGACGCTCAACGTGGGGCAGACCATCACCCGCGACGAACTGCTTCGTAAACTCGTCGACGCGCTTTACTCGCGAAACGAGGTGGACATGCGCATGGGAAATTTCCGCGTCAAAGGCGACACGGTGGACATCTACCTCAGCGACGAGGACATCATGCTGCGCGTCGTGTTCTGGGGAAACGAGATCGAATCGCTGCAACTGCTCGACCCGCGCTCGCAAGAACCGCGCGAACGGGTCGAGGCGTTCAAAATCTTCCCCGCCAACATCTTTGTCACCACAAAAGAGCGTATGGCCGGAGCCATCGGAAACATCGTGCTCGACCTCGAGACGCAAGTCGACGCCTTTAACCGCGAGAACCGCTTCGCCGAAGCCAAACGCCTCAACGAGCGCGTGAACTACGACCTTGAGATGATCCGTGAAATGGGCTATTGCTCCGGAATCGAGAACTACTCGCGATACTTCGACGGACGTAAGCCCGGAGCGCGGCCGTTCTGCCTGCTCGACTATTTCCCGGAAGACTACCTCACCATCATCGACGAGAGTCACGTCACCGTGCCGCAGATCCGGGCCATGTACGGCGGTGACCAGTCGCGGAAAACCAACCTTGTACACTACGGATTCCGGCTCGAGGCCGCGCTCGACAACCGGCCCCTCCGATTCGAGGAGTTCGAAGAACTCACCCACCAGACCATCTACGTCAGCGCCACCCCGGCCGACTATGAACTCGAGCGGTGCGAGGGTATCATCACCGAGCAGATCATCCGCCCCACCGGCCTGCTCGACCCGGAAATCATTGTCCGTCCCTCACGCGGCCAAGTCGACGACCTGCTTGAGGAAATCCAACTCCGCGTTGAGCACGGCGAGCGCACACTTGTAACAACGCTCACCAAGCGCATGGCCGAGGAACTGAGCGAATACCTCGCCAAGTTCGACATCCGGTGCGCCTACATGCACTCCGACGTTGAAACGATGGACCGCATCCAAATCCTTGACGACCTGCGCGCCGGCGCCATCGACGTGCTCGTGGGCGTGAACCTGCTACGCGAGGGACTCGACCTGCCCGAGGTGTCGCTCGTGGCCATACTCGACGCCGACAAGGAGGGATTCCTGCGCAGCCGACGCTCACTCACGCAAACCGCCGGACGCGCCGCGCGTAACCTCAACGGACTCGTAATCATGTATGCCGACAACATCACACAGTCCATGCAGCAAACCATCGACGAGACCGAGCGCCGGCGCACCCTGCAACTGCAATACAACGAGCAACACGGAATCACACCGCAAGCCATCGTCAAGGCGCGACAATCCATCATCGGTGTCGACACCGACATGACGCGCACCGACGAGCAGCAAGCGCGTACACGCAAATACGAGCACAACGTCGAAGCCGACACAACCGAACTCCAACGCCAAGTAGCCGCAGAGTTCGACGCATCGCTCGGTGTCGTGGCCGACCCCGTGGTGAGTTACATGGGACGCGACGACATCCAGCAAGCAATCGACCACCTCAAAACCCAGATGATTGCCGCCGCCAAACGTATGGACTTCCTCGAAGCCGCGCAGTACCGCGACGAGATTCTCAAACTCCAGCAACGCCTGGACACCATCAAAGCCAATCAGGAATAACCACCCCTCTCCCCCACCCCGTAATCATGAAACGAACCTTGTTCACCCTTCTGGCCGCGGTCACATTCTGTCTCGCGGCTGTCGCAAAAGACAACTCAACCCCACTCGTGGTCCAACTCTATCCCGACGAGACCGACGCCCTGCCACAAAACACCATCGAGTTGAGGCTGAAAAACCTCACCTTCTCCGACAAAGCCGACACCGCGTTCACAAGCGCCGTCACTTCCGTAATCACCCTGCTGAGCGAGGCTGATTCCCATAATTACATATACACACTCAAATTCACCCCCGGCAGCGGCGGAGAAACGGAAATCACCGTCAACTCACTTCCGCAACTCACCACTTCCGATATGCGCCGACGCGATTTCTATGGCGTACTCTCAATCAACCGCGCCCGATTCATCGTCATCTCCACACCCGAAAACAAAAAACTGCTCAAGTCCACCTTCCGCCAGTCCGGCAAGCACAACATTGTTCAGGAATACGAGATGGTTGACCTGAAGCGGCCTGATATGCCCGCAATGGCTTTCGCCCGATGGACCGGCAACGGACTGAGAATCGTCACCATTAACGCCGACGGCACCGAGCACGCCAACGGCGAACCGGAGCCTCTGCAGTAATCCGGGAAATCCTCACGCGAACTTCTCCGCGTCGGGCACAAGCACGCGCAGGCCGGAGGGGTGACAACGGATTTCGAGCCGCGCGGGCATCATCACGGGGTCGCCGTCAATGTGCATCACGTCGTCGTCGTCGCGCTCAATCACAATCTCCGAACCGCGGTAAATCGTCACGTGGCGGTCGCGCTCAATCTGGCTGGTGAACAACCGCGCGCCAAGCAGAGCCGCCGACGGAAGGTCGAAACTGTGAATCACCGTGATGTCAACCTGACCGTCACGCATCGACGCGCGCGGAGCGACAAAGGCGTTGTTACCATACTGCGCGGCATTGCAGCACGCGATCACAAAGGCTTTTTCCTCGAGGCTCTCACCATCAATCGTGAGCCGATAGTGCCGCGCGCGGTAACGGAAATACTCGCTGATGGTGGTGCGGACGTAAGTGACCAGGCCGCGTGTGTCCTCGTTGGCGAACTTATGGCTCACCTGCGCGTCGAATCCCACGCCGCAGGTGCAGAAAAAAGGCCGCTCGTTCACCGTGCAATAGTCCACGCGCTCCACCACACCGGTGTTGAGCACGTCGATGGCTTTACGGGTATCCATGGGGATATGCAGGTGCCGGGCCATGCCGTTGCCGGATCCGCAGGGAATCACGCCGAAGGCCACTTCGGTGCCGCAGAGCGCGCCGGCGACCTCATTCACCGTGCCGTCGCCACCCACGGCAACAACGGCCCGCACACCGCGCGCCACCGCCTCGCGGGCCAACTCCACGCCGTGACCGGCGCGCTCGGTGAACACCACTTCCACGCGGTCGCCGCGAGAGGTGGTCATGCCTTCAAGCGCCCGCGCTATCGACGCCTTGCCACCCGTGCCGGAAATCGGGTTCACGATGGCCTGAACGATTCCTTGATCTACCATAAAAATTGATTTTGAGGTGCGAAAGTACAAAAATTCCGCCACATACGTTGCCACATCAGCCAACTTTTCGTAATTTCGCCGCCTAAATCAAATTCCAGCAGATATGAATAAAATCAGTATCAACCTATTAACCAATATCTTACTGCTTTTAGTAGGGATTATCCTCATCATCTTCCACGCCCGGCCTGATTTGCTTATCTGGGTCACCCGCGCGATTGGACTGATGTTCCTCCTTCCGGGAATCTATTACCTTGTCGCATTTGCGCTACGCCGCGAGTCAACCGGTTTTTCGGGCATCTTACCCGCCATTGGGGGTGTCTGCTTCGGCATTGTGCTGATGGCGCGCCCGGCCCTGTTCACCACAGCGATGGGCATGATGATGGGCGTGATGATGCTCGTGCTCGGACTTTACCATTTGGTCTACATCGTCATGTCACGCAAAATGCTCAAGTTCACCATCTCGCTGATTTTGCTGCCCATGCTGATCATAGCCTGCTCGGCGGCCGTGCTGTTGGTCGACCGCGTTCGAGCAAACCCCGAAATCATCGTCCTGCTTACCGGACTGTCGCTGTTCTTCTTCTGCCTGACAACCCTGCTTGAGTACCACGCCGAGCGACGGCAGGCCACCTTGAAATCCGAGCGCGAGGCACAAATGGCCGCCGGCACAGGAAACAACGCCGCAGAGCACAACGACGCCGGCCCATGCCACGACTGCGAAAACGACAATAACAACCAACTGCATGTGGAACTCTAACCATCACCCTACCCTGACAGCATGAACAAGAAACTCCTGTGCACGCTCCTACTCGTTGCCGCTTTTCTGAGCGTATGGGCTCAAAAACAAAACCGCATGAACACCCAAGACAACAGCCAATTCGTTGAAATCACCGACGTCGTGCCCGACGCCATTCTCGAAATCCGCTACTTCAGCACATACAACTTCGTGGGCACACGCGTCGACGGCTACCAAGCCCCGGTCGCACTGATGACACGCCAAGCCGCCCAAGCGCTCAAAGCCGTAAGCGACGAACTGATCGCCAAAGGTTACCGGCTGAAAATCTTTGACGCCTACCGCCCGCAGATGGCCGTGGACCACTTTGTCCGTTGGGCCTCCGACTTCGCCGACACCGCCATGAAACCCTATTTCTACCCCAACCTGGACAAAAAACTGCTCTTCCCGCAGCAATACATCGCAAAAAAAAGCGGACACACACGCGGATCAACCATCGACCTCACCCTGTTTGACATGAGATCCGGGAAAGAAGTGGACATGGGCGGCACATTCGACTGGTTCGGCCCCGAAAGCCACCCCGACTTTTGCGGCAATCCCGACACCGGACGCTACACCGGCGACAACTCCAAAAGCCCCACCGGCCGGAGCATCACACCCGAGCAGTTCGCCAACCGAATGATTCTGCGCAAAGCCATGATGGCACACGGATTCAAACCCATTTCCTCCGAATGGTGGCACTTCACCCTGCGCGACGAACCATTCCCAAACACCTACTTCACCTTCCCCGTAAAACAACTCCGATAATTGTGCCCGAACCTTGTTCCTCATCCTTGCGTAGATCCTTGACAAAGTCGCTATATAAGTGCCGGATTTCGGCTTGGAGTTTCACTACTCACATATGGCACTGGATTTATTCCTATAGTTGGTCCGTTCATATCAACAGGTATTGCAGTTGCAGACGCTTTATATGGTGAACAATTTTATAATGCAATGCAGGAAATGTATAGTGATTAATCCCTTGAATATGAAACTCTTTAATCGCTTTTATTTCAATATAACTATTACTCCAAGATTTAACGATAGTATATTTTGGGGATCTGTAAACGTCTCTTTAATAGTGACCTATTGGCTAATTGCTCTTATGGATGGATTTTGTGGACATCGAAAGGAATGGGTCGTTATTCAAGTGCTTTTAAATGAAAACTCAGCAAGATTTTTGATGTTTTTCTCAATATGTTGTTTTATCTATTGGTTCTATAAAAACAACAATCGTGGAGAGAAAATTTTAGAAAATTACCAAAATAAGAGAAACAAAATATTTTTTTGTTTTCTAACATGGACTTTCTCTTTAGGATTTCCAATCATTATTAATTATTTTATAAAAAGTGTCTTAGGTGTATTATGAACTATAATTATTTATATTTAAGCCGCATTGCGTTTTGGTGTTTTTGCATTGACAATTGGAGCAAATTTTATTCCCTATGTTGGTCCGGCGATATCGACTTCGATTTCTGTTGCTGAAGCAGTATATGGAGAGCAGTTTTATAATCAAATGCAATTTAAATATGGAAACTAAACAAATTATAAAGTATTTATCTCCAAAGAGATTGTTTGAAGTTCAATTCTATCTATTGTCAATTCTAAATTGGAATTCCCTTGATTATAGACACCCGAGTTTATGCATAGGTTGTTTTTTTCTTTCACTTTTTTCAACTTTAACTATCGGAGCCTCTGTCACATCAATCGGTCAGCAATGTAGTATTCTTTTTTTTGAAGATGCAAACTTCTTACAACCACCATTTAAATGGATAATATGGATTATAATAGTAATTAACTTTTTGCTCTTATACATTTTTTTAAAGAAAAAAAATAGGGGATTAAAGATTTTAGTTAGAGGAAGGAATCTATATCGAACAGTAAAATTTAGATATCTCTTGCTTCACTTTATTGTGAATTTTTTGTTCTTTATCTTTTTGCCGGGAATAATATATGATTTTATAAAAATTTTGTCAAAAATATCTTTAATTGTAATATTTATTATAAATGCAATTTTTGACTAGCCATTATATCAATTCCACGCAAACCAAGTCCGTGCTTCTGCTCGGCGGTACGGCCTATGACGCGCCTGCCGCACTGGTCAAAGACTACGGCAGCGACCGGTGGAAACTGCTCCACATCCTGCGCGATAACCTCGGCTCGATAACCCACCTTGTCGACAGTGCCGGTAATGTTGTGCAAGAGCTTTCTTATACCCCATGGGGACAACTCCGCGACCCCGCGACCCTCCAGCCCTACCTGCCCGACAACCAGCCCGACCTCCTGCTCGACCGCGGGTTTACCGGACATGAGCACCTCACCGAGTTCGGACTGATTAACATGAACGCCCGCGTGTACGACCCCGCCGCCGGTCGCTTCCTCAACCCCGACCCCGTCATCCAAGCCCCCGACAACACCCAGAACCTCAACCGCTACACTTACTGCCTCAACAACCCGCTGCGGTATACGGACGAAAGCGGTATGAATTACTATGTTCTCGATTCTGATAACTGGTATTATCTGAATGTCGGGCGATCGAGAGATATGGGGGTCTATCTGCCGGGAGTAGTGGTGAGTGCCTCCCGGCATAACCAGAGTCGTCCCTTTGGCGTAAACGAATGGATGCTTCAATTAACCTCCAACCGTTACCAACCAAGATTCATACCTAACCCTGAATCGCAATTCGACACACCTTACGATTACAATAACTACCAAGGCGGCTCTTCAAATTCAGGTGATAGGTTATATACGACTTCAAATTACAATGGAGGTGTTAATCTGTCTCCGATATTGTATGCCTCAGACGTAACGTTCTCCCTTAATTCTATTAGACAGTTTGACAGTAATATAGGTTTTTGGGAGATGAGTAATGGAACTCGTTTATCCACAAAATCGTTAACAAACTCCGTTGAATATGCCGCTGCCTATCGATTTAGTAGGAAACTTGCAATGGGGGCAAATTGTGTAAGTTTCTTAAATATTATAAATCGTTGGATGTCATATTCTCAAATGACAGAGGTAGGACCTAATGTCAAGACTTACTATAAAAGGAAGGCCATTTATGGTACTATTATGGATTTTGTTGGTTTTATTCCATATCCCTCATGCACGGCTTTCAGTTTGACATATGGTTTAGCTGAATTAATGGATGATCTGATTCTTATCAGTACTAATGGAAGATATGGATTAAATTACAATATTGATACAGGTGATTTTCAGTCAATAGAACTGACACTTAGGTATTATGACGATTTAAATATCTATGTATATTGAATTTATGAAACAATTGTTTAAATATTGGGTTTATAGTGTAGGGAAATTATTTGGTTATATCCCGACACAGTTTGGTATAAGCTATTGTATATCGCGTTATTATCTAATATCGTTTAGTTGCATTATAATTGGTTTTACAAGAGGCTATTTAGAATATAATCATCATTTAACCGAAATAAAAGTACTCCTAATTATGCTGTGCCCTTTTATTATATGTTTTCTGATAGTTTTACAAATTGACAAATATGCTGTTCAGAACTATAATAATATCGTTTCAGAAATTGAATCTAAAAACTTTTGGAAGAAGCGAATAGCACTGGTGTTTACAATTCTATTTTTTGTTTTCTCTTTTTGTTTCGGTTTTATATTGTAGAAATAATTAATTGATACAAATAGAGATGAACATCATCAATTCATACCCAATTCTCGCCGGACAGCTGAGCCGCCTCCGTTCCGTGCACATGACAACCAGCCTGACCAACTACGACACGCGCCATCACCCCAACGACCGCAGCGACGAGGGAAATCCATATGTTGCAATCCCTGCAGCA
>CACYCT010000138.1 GCA_902772965.1 uncultured Bacteroidales bacterium
AAGGAATTTAAGGAGATTAAGGAAATTAAGGCCTGCGCGGAGATGGCAATAACCCGGCGACGGGGTCGCCGGGCACATGAAGGGGAAAGAGGAGTGGGAAAGAGGAAAGAGGAATGAGGAAGGAGGAATGTGGAATAAGGAATGTGGAATTTAGATTCCGTTATATTGAGGAGAGAGGATTAAGGGCTTGGGATTTTTTACATGAAGGCTTCGCGGAGGATGTCGACGTAATCGAGTTTCTCCCATGTGAAGAGTTCCACTTCGAGGTCGATGTGGCCTTCGTAGTCGGAGTTGAAGTGTTTGACCACGGTTTGTGGTTGGCGGCCGACGTGTCCGTAAGCGGCAGTCTCCTCATAGATGGGGTTGCGCAGTTTGAGGCGGTTTTCGATTGCGGCGGGGCGCATGTCGAAGATTTGGCTGAGTGTGTGTGCGATTTCGGCGTCGGTTTGTTTGACGTTGGCTGTTCCGAATGTGTTTACGTAGAAACTCACCGGTTGCGCGACACCGATGGCATATGCCACCTGCACGAGCATTTCTCGCGCGATTCCGGCTGCGACGGCGTTTTTCGCGATGTGCCGCGCTGCGTATGCGGCGCTCCGGTCTACTTTGCTGGGGTCTTTTCCGGAGAATGCGCCACCGCCGTGCGCGCCTCGTCCGCCGTAAGTGTCCACGATGATTTTTCGTCCTGTGAGGCCTGTGTCTCCGTGTGGTCCGCCGATGACGAATTTTCCCGTGGGGTTGACGTGGAGAATGAGTTTGTCGTCGAAAAGTTGGCGCACGCTTTGGGGTAATTTGTTGATTACTCGAGGGAGTAGTATTTCACGTACGTCGGTTGAGATTTGCTCGAGCATACGTTTGTCGGCTTGTTGTTGTGCTTCGGGGGTGTTGTGTTGTGGTGTGATGAAGTTGTCGTGTTGCGTGCTGACAACGATGGTGTGCACGCGCACGGGTTGGCGTGTGTGGCAGTCGTACTCGACGGTGACTTGGCTTTTCGCGTCGGGTCGGAGGTATGTCATGAGTTTGTTTTCGCGTCGGATGTCGGCGAGTTCGCGTAGGATTCGGTGTGCGAGGTCGAGTGTGAGTGGCATGAGGTCGGGTGTCTCGTCGCATGCGTATCCGAACATCATTCCTTGGTCTCCCGCGCCTTGGAGGTCGGGCTGTTCGCGGTCGACACCTCGGTTGATGTCGCGGCTTTGCTCGTGTATTGCGTTGAACACGCCGCATGAATTGCCGTCGAACATGAGTTCGCTGCGGTTGTATCCGATTCGGTTGATTACTCGCCGGGCGGTGTTCATCAGGTCGATGTAGGCTTTGCTTTTTACTTCTCCGGCGATGACGACTTGTCCTGTGGTTACGAGGGTTTCGCATGCCACGCGTGAGTTCGGGTCGTAGGCGAGGAACTGGTCGAGGATTGCGTCGCTGATTTGATCGGCGATTTTGTCGGGGTGTCCTTCTGAGACGGATTCGGAGGTGAAAAGGTAGTTCATAGTTCTTTTCCAATTTTTATGGTGCGCGGTAGTTTTCCACGCACGCGGGGTGAATGAAAAAGTGGAAAGGGCTAAACTTCGTTGGGGGGAGGTGTCATGCGTTTGTTGTGTTATAACGCATTGACTTACGCAGTTTTAGCATTTTTTAAAGTGGTTGCAAGCAGCCAAATTTTTCCACCGTGTTTTATTTGATGCGGCAAAGTTACAGTTTTTTTGTGAATGGGCAATATTGGATTTGGGGATTTGTTGAATTTTTTTTGAGCGGGTGTCGGCTGAATGTCGGCAAAAAGTAGTAATTTTGCATTTCGTAAAAATAGAAAATCGTCAGATATGAACACTTTAGCATCGAAATATGATCCACGCGATGTGGAGCAAAAATGGTATGAGTACTGGGAGAGTCACGGTTTGTTCCGCTCGGTTCCTGATGAGCGCGAGCCTTACACGATTGTGATTCCGCCGCCCAATGTCACCGGCGTGCTCCATATGGGTCATATGCTTAACAATACGATTCAGGATATTCTGGTACGCCACGCGCGTATGCTGGGTAAGAATGCCCTTTGGGTGCCCGGCACGGATCATGCCTCCATCGCCACGGAGGCGAAGGTTGTGAATCGTCTGGCGGAGCAGGGTATCAGCAAGCGTGACCTCACGCGCGAGGAGTTTCTTGAGCACGCGTGGGCGTGGACCCGCGAGCATGGCGGCATCATCCTCAAGCAACTGCGTAAACTCGGCGCGTCGTGCGACTGGAGCCGTACGGCTTTCACGATGGACGAGACGCGCTCGAAGTCGGTGCTCCGAGTGTTTGTTGATTTGTATGACAAGGGTTATATCTACCGCGGCGTGCGTATGGTGAACTGGGATCCCAAGGCCCAGACCGTTATCAGCACCGAAGAGGTGGAATACCGCGAGGAACAGTCGCACCTGTTCTATCTGAAATACTACGTTGACGGCTTGACCGAACTTGCCGACGAGGCGGCTCTGCGTGAGGCCGGTAACGTGATTCACCGTGATGAGCGCGGGTACTATGCCGTTGTTGCCACGACGCGTCCCGAGACCATCATGGGCGACACCGCGATGTGTGTCAATCCGAAAGATCCGAAAAACCAGTGGCTTCGCGGCCGGAGTGTGGTTGTGCCGTTGGTTGGACGTGTGATTCCTGTGATTGAGGACCGGTATGTGGACATAGAGTTTGGTACGGGCTGTCTGAAAGTGACTCCGTGCCACGACCCCAACGATTACGTGCTCGGCAAGACGCACAATTTGGAGAGCATCGACATTTTCAACCCCGACGCCACTATCAGCGAGGCTTCGCCGTTGTATGTGGGCATGGACCGTATGGACTGCCGCAAGCAAATCTCGGCCGACCTCAAAGAGGCTGGGTTGCTCGAGCGCGTGGAGGACTACACCAACAAGGTGGGCTACAGTCAGCGCAATCCCGATACCGCCGTCGAGCCCCGGCTGTGTATGCAATGGTTCCTCAAGATGAAGCATTTCGCCGATCTCGCTCTGCCCCCTGTGGAAAACGACGAACTGCGTTTCTTCCCGCCGAAATATAAGAACATCTACCGTGTGTGGATGGAAAACATCCAGGACTGGTGTATTTCCCGCCAACTGTGGTGGGGACACCGTATTCCGGCTTACTTCCTGCCCGAAGGTGATGGAGGCGAGGAGCGCTACGTGGTGGCGCTGACCGAGGAGGATGCGCTCGCCAAAGCGCGTCAACTGCCCGGTTGCGAGCATATCCAGGCCGCTGACCTGCGCCGCGACGAAGACGCGCTTGACACATGGTTCAGTTCCTGGCTGTGGCCGATTTCGCTCTTTGATGGAATCGACAATCCCGACAACGAGGAGATGCGTTACTATTATCCGACGTCTGACCTCGTGACCGCGCCCGATATCATCTTCTTCTGGGTGTCGCGCATGATTATGGCCGGGTATGAGTTCGCGGGCAAGATGCCATTCCGCAATGTTTACTTCACCGGCCTGGTGCGCGACAAACTTGGCCGCAAGATGTCGAAGAGCCTGGGCAACAGTCCCGACCCGATCAAGTTGATGGAGCAATACGGGGCCGATGGTGTCCGTATGGGCATGATGCTCAGTGCTCCCGCCGGAAACGATATTCTTTTCGATGAGGAACTGTGCGAGCAAGGGCGAAATTTCAACAACAAGATTTGGAACGCGTTCCGTCTTGTGAAGGGTTGGCAGGTTGCCGACATCGAGCAGCCCGAGCACAGCCGGTTGGCCATCAAATGGTTTGAGGCAGCACTCAACAAAGCGCTTGTTGAGATCGATGACCACTTCAGCAAGTTCCGCCTCAATGACGCGCTGATGACCGTCTATCGTCTTTTCTGGGAAGACTTCTCGGCGTGGTTGCTCGAAATCGTAAAGCCGGCTTATCAGCAACCCATTGACCGCTCCACATACGAGGCCACGCTCGGTTTCTTTGATGCCTTGCTCCGTCTGCTTCACCCCTTCATGCCTTTCATCACCGAGGAACTTTGGCAGCACCTCGCCGAGCGCGCCGAAGGTGAGAGCATCATGTATGCCGCCTGGCCGAAACCGGCTGATGCCGATGGTGCGCTGCTTGCCCAGATGGCTCAGGCGAAGGAGATTGTGGGTGGTGTCCGCAACGTTCGCACGACCAAGAACCTGCCGCAGCGCGAGGCGCTCACGCTGCAAGTTGTCGGCCGGTTCGAGAGTCCGTTGCGTTCTGTGATCGCGAAAGTCGCCGGTTTGAGCGAAATCGTTGAGGTTGAGGCCAAAGATCCCACGGCAGCGGCATTCCTGGTCGGTACGCTTGAACTGGCAGTCCCCATCGGAGACAACATTGATGTGGAGGCTGAGATTGCCAAACTTCAAGCCGAACTCGACTACGCGCGCGGTTTCCTTGCCGGAGTGGAGAAGAAACTCGGCAACGAGCGTTTTGTGGCCAACGCGCCTGAGGCCGTCGTGGCGATGGAGCGGAAGAAGAAAGCCGATGCCGAAAGCAAAATCGCGACTCTGACGGAGGCCATCGAGGCTTTGCGCAGCAGATGAGGTCTGTATTAAGACGATTCTGAAAAATGCTCTGTCGAACCATTGGTTGGGCAGAGCATTTTCAAATTTGGCGACGGGGTTTCCCCGAAGTTGTTTTTTAATTGCTGAGTATGAGGTTGATGAGTTGGTTAAGGTCGGAGATGTCAACAGTTCCGTCGTTGTTGATGTCCGGGTCGAAGTCGATGTCTTCTGGCTCGTTTCCGAGCAGGATGTTGACAACGATGTTGAGGTCAGAGATGTCGATTTTCCCGTCTCCGTTGATGTCTCCGTTGAGAGTCGGTTCGACGCAGCGAGCCTGCAGGTCAACACCGATGGTGCTTGTCATTCCACCTTCGGAGAAGAGTATTTTTGCTTGGTGTTGTCCGAGAGTTGTGGGTGTGTAGGTGACTTGGATGGGGATTCCGTTGTCGTCGTTGGCTTGTTCTGCGGTGATGGTGGTTGTGTCGAGGCTGAACATCCGGTACTGGTAGCGGTACAGTCGCATGTTGAGGTCTTTGGTCAGGTTGAGTCCGCGCACGTAGAGGGTGAGTGTGGCTGATTTACCGAGTGGGACGTCTCCGAAGTCGAGAATGGTACCTTGTGTGGGCGTGAGCAGTTGTGGCAGTTGTGTGGAGTCGGGCAGTTCGGGGTCGGGTTTGTGATAGGTGGTGTCGTTGTATGCATATCCGACTTTGTTTCCCCAGATGTATTCCATCAGTTCGGGGTCGTCAACGAAGGGGTTCCGGTTGTTCTGGAACCGGAAGATGGCTTCGTTGCGGTTGATTTCCTTTTGGCTGACGGGGTCTTGTCTGGCCCAGTCGAGGAGCATGTCGATGGCCCAGGGTGTGAGTGTCTGCCATGCGGAGTTGGAGAGCATGTAGGTGTTTTTCCAGTTGTAGTCCTGGTAGCAGGAAACCATGTAGAAGTATATTCTGGCGAAGTCGCCTTTGTATTGGTCGGCGGGTTCGAACACAACGGGTGATCCGCCTCCTTGTCCGGCTCTTGGCGTGCCGCGTCGGGATAGTCCGTTGTCCCAGTTTGCGCTGGCGACTTCTCCGAAGGGGTAGTTGGATCGTGCGGAGTTTGCTGTCTGCTCCACGGGTATGAGGTGGTGCAGGTCGGAGTAGGCGTCGGCTGATTTTGTCCCTCCCCACCAGCTTTTCGGGAAGGAGTGTTCTTTGTTCATTCCGCTGACGTCGTCGCCTCGTCGGGAACTGAAGTAGTAGGTGGTGTTCGAGTACATGTCCCACACCTTGTTGGGATCGTCTTCCCTGGGGTCGGTTTCGGGGTAGTAGTACCACAGGCTGGAGTAGGACAGTTTGGTGTGTTTGGCTGTCAGGCTGTGAATGGCGTCTTTGAGTTCTTGCGCGGCTTTTCCGTCGAGTGTCTTGTAGTACCCGTTGGGCACTGTGGCTGAGGCGTATAGAGCGAGCGCGAGAAGTACGGCAACTGTTGTGATATGGTGTTTCATTATTGAAGTGTTTTAATTTTGTCTTCTGATGAGTAAGGCAACGTTTTCGACGTGGTGGGTGTGTGGGAACATGTCAACGGGTTGAATCTCGGCCACCTTGTAGTGTTGGTCCAGCATGGCGATGTCGCGAGCCTGTGTGGCGGGGTTGCAACTGACGTAGACGATTCGTTGTGGTGCGGCGTTGTCGACAACTTTGACCACGTCGGGATGCATTCCGGCCCGCGGTGGGTCGATGATGATTACGTCGGGCCGTCCGTGTTGGGTTATAAAGTGGTCGGTGAGCACGTTTTTCATGTCGCCGGCGAAGAAGGTTGTGTTGTCGATGTGGTTGACGTTGGAGTTGAGTCGCGCGTCGTCGATGGCTTCGGGTACGTATTCGATTCCGATTACGTGCCGCGCCTGTCGCGCGACGAAGTTGGCGATGGTTCCGGTTCCGGTGTAGAGGTCGTAGACGAGTTCAGTTCCGGTCAGCGCTGCCATCCGGCGAGCCACTTTATAGAGTTGGAGCGCTTGCAGGGAGTTGGTTTGATAGAAGGATTTCGGGCTGACGCGGAAGGTGAGGTCTTCCATGCGTTCTTCGATGTAGTCTGTTCCGGCGAAGAGGTGTATGGTTTGGTCGGTGAGCGTGTCGTTGCACTTGAGGTTGATGGCATACATCAGGCTTGTGATTTGTGGGAATTGTTTTTGTATGGCGCTGAGTATGTCGTTGATTTCGTCGGGGTCGTTTTGGCTGAAAACGACAACTACCATGATTTGTCCAGTCGAGGCGACTCGGATCATGAGAGTTCTCATCAGGCCTACGTTGTCGCGGATGTTGTAGAAGGAGTATCCCCGCTCGATGGCGTACTGCCTGACGAAGAGGCGTATTTGGTTGGATATGTCGTCTTGGAGGAGGCATTGCTTGATGTCGAGCACTTTGTCGAATCCTCGGGGGATGTGGAATCCGAGGGCGTTCCGGTCGTTGTAAGTGATGTCGGCCTGGAGTTGCTCTGCGGTGAGCCATGCCCGGTTGGAGAATGTGAACTCGAGTTTGTTCCGGTATTGGAATGTGTGTTCCGAGCCGATGATGGCGTTGATGGGCGGGAGTTCGACTTTTGCGATTCTCTGCAGGGCGTCTGCGACTTGTTGCTGCTTAGTCTGCAGTTGCAGGCTGTAGGGCAGGTGTTGCCATTTGCACCCACCGCACACGCCGAAGTGTGGGCATTGCGGTTGCACCCGGATGGGGCTTGGAGTTACCATCCGCTCGATACGT
This sequence comes from uncultured Bacteroidales bacterium, assembly GCA_902772965.1. Classification (GTDB taxonomy): domain Bacteria; phylum Bacteroidota; class Bacteroidia; order Bacteroidales; family Muribaculaceae; genus Sodaliphilus. Next base: position 7,226 of record CACYCT010000138.1, read on the forward strand.
CCGTCGGCGTAGGAGTGCCGTTTCTTTATGATTTTCAGGTCAATGATGTCACCCGGAGCGCCGAATGGGATAAAGACGACGAGGTCGTTCCATCGTCCGATGGCTTTCCCCTCGGCGGCCACGCCGGTGATTTCGAAGTTTTCGATGATAGGTATGTCTTTGCGTCGTGCCACGGTGGTTGAGTGTTTAGAAACTGCAAAATTACGTTGATTTATATGATGCGGCAAGTTTGTACACCTTAATTAATTGTTAAAAGCGTCGCTTGCCGGCTATGCGTGACGGGGTGGGGTGATTTCTTTTGTGATTTCGGTAATTTTGTGTTACCTTTGCCGTTCTAAATAAAAAAAGGAAATATGATTAGACGAACAGCGATATGTTTGCTGCTGATGGTTTTGTCCGGGTTCTTTTGTGCCCGGGCTGATGTGAGTTTCATCGGCGGCGCCAAGGATGTGATTACGCTCCAGCCTGAGTTCAGCACGGGTTTGAAAAACATCTTTGTGCTTTACTCGACCGAAGGGGTGACGCTGCAGTACACCGCCACGACCGAGAATCCCGTCACGTGGCAGCGCTACGGCGAGCAGGGTGGGGGATACGCCACGGATGTGGAGGGCGTGGTCTACGACGGGCTTACGTCGAGCCTCACTCCTGTGGAGGGCGACTGCGGATATATCATCAATGAGGGTACGACGCAGACCTGCGTTTGGGTCACCGATTACAGCAGGCATCCGCTGACGTTGACAGCCCTTGAGGCCTCCGGCGAGGGTGATTGCGGCACGGCCACACTGCACCTTACCGGTTCGGGTGACGACATTGTGTACTACACCATCACGGGTGTCCGGCGCACGCTCTCGCGCGAGTTGGAGTTGAAATACACCACGCTGGTTTGGCGCGATTCAACCGAGTCGAATCCGACACCCCGCTGGGAACCGCATGACACGGTGGAAATTGAAGAGGGCTTCCGGCCGACGATTGTGCTTCCGGCTCCGCTGTGCAACACGACGTTCCACATCTCGGGCGACCGTTTTCTGAAGCACTGGGGCGAGAGCCAGGAAAAAGAGAGTGATTTGTACACGACTTCGGCGGTTGACGTTCACTGCATTGTCACTCAGGCCGAGCGTGACAACGACAATGAGAAATCGTCGTCAAGCGCAGGTACCTACGGCGGCTCTGCTCCGGCGTATATCACCTTTGAGGCTTTTGGCACCGATGCCGTGGTCCACTACGAATGGCAAATGGCGCTCGACCCCGAGTTTGAGAACATTCAGTTGCGTATCAATCAGGAGCGTACGGAGCAGACGTTTCTCGACGCCGGAACGTTCTACTGGCGTTTTATCGGCTCGAATGCCGACGGCTCATGCGAGGCTTACAGTGAAACATATACGGTGAACATCGGCGTGAGCGACATTCAATGCCCGAACATCTTCACCCCCGGCTCAAGTGAGGGGGCGAACGACGTGTGGAAGGTGTCGTACCAGTCGATTGTCGATTTCCACTGCTGGATATTCAACCGCTGGGGCAACCAGGTTTGTGAGTTCACCGACCCGTCGCAGGGTTGGGACGGTCGCTTTCGCGGCAAACTTGTCGGTCCGGGTGTGTATTACTACGTGATTCGCGCCCGCGGCAGTGACGGAAAGCAGTATAAACTCAGCGGTGACATAAACATCATCCGCTATAAAGACCGCGGCAGCGGCGGCACGACCACCGGCGGCGACACCCCCGAGCCAAGCGAAGAATAACCTTTTACCTAATACCCAACTGATTA
>CACYCT010000139.1 GCA_902772965.1 uncultured Bacteroidales bacterium
GCCGATGGTACTGCGAAAGTGGGAGAGTAGGTAACCGCCCCCTACTGGCCGCCCGACGGGAAACCGCCGGGCGGCCTTTGTTTTTGCGGCTAAGGCGCTGCTAAGGAGATTAAGGAATTTAGGGAGATTAAGGAATTTAAGGGGATTAGGGAATTTAAGGCCTGCGCGGGGGAGGAAAATGGATTCTGATTTATTTTTTTGTTTCTGAATATTTTTTGTAATTTTGCGTCTCAGTAGGTCTTCGCAAGGGGTCTGCTGTTTTTTATGAAACTGATAAACAATCTGATATACTAACTCTAACAACTGATTCAAGATGAAGAAATTTTTATCTCTGATGATGATGACCTCGCTTGCCGCACTGGCCTGGGCTCAGACGTGGGTCGCTACCCCGGTTTCCGAGCTTGCCACGGGTGATGTCGTGGTTATCGCCGAAACTTCGGCTCTGCACGCAATGGGTAACACGGGCGGCACAAGCAGTGCTCCGTCGGCTGTTGCAATCACGCTTAATGGCGATAAAACACAAATCACCTCGACTGTCGACGAGGATATCCAGTGGACTGTCGAGAAGTTTTCCGGAACGGCAGACACGCTTCAGTTCAAGGCCGGAGACAATTATCTGTACAGCATTGACACCAACAATGGCCTCCGTGTCGGATCGAGTCAAACCAACAAGTTCGTCATCAAGGACGACTATCTGTATAATCTGTCCCATGGACGCTATGTGGGTGTGTACAACAACGCCAACTGGCGCTCGTATACTTCGATCAACAACAACATCAAGGACCAGACATTCGCTTTCTTCAAGCTGACCGTGGTGCAGTCGAATGTCGCCACTCCGGTGATCACGCTCAATCCCGCCGAGGGGCCTTACTATGAGGGTGACGAGGTGGTTGCCACAATCACTTGCGAGACCGAAGGCGCCACGGTTTATTACAAGATAGACGATGGTGATTGGACTGAGGGATGCTCGGTGCGCGTGAGCCAATCCTGCCGGATTTTCGCCAAAGCCATTCTCGGTAAGGAGGAGAGCAATGTGTCGAACGTTAAGGTTGAGTTCATAAAGTCTTTGTACACGATTGCCGAGTTCAACGCGCTTGACGACAACACCGACTTCATGTTCCGCAATCCTGTTACCGTGCTTGGAACGTACACCTCCGGCAACAACAAGGGTGTCTATGTTCAGGACAACACGGCCGGTATGCTTATCTTCGGTGCCAACTTGCCCGACTATAAGTTCGGTGATGTGATTCCCGGCGGATTCGGCGGAACCCGCAGCACGTACCGCGGCGCTCCGCAGATGGTCAATCCCGAGAATTTCTCGGCTTCGACCGACACTGACACTCCGGTGGCCATCGAGGTGGGCATCAGCGAGGTTAATGTGGACAACTACGGCCGCTACGCGGTCATCAAGGGTGTGACCATTGACGGCTCGAACCTGGTTTTGGGCACTGAGAGTGTGACGTTGTTCAACCGTTTCGGCGTTGATCAACCGACTGACATCGAGGGCAAGACCTATGACGTGTATGGCGTAATCAGCTACTACAACGGCAACCAGTTCCTGCCTCTTGAATACAAGTTGTCTGAGCAGACCGGCATCACTGACATCACTGTCAGCGAGGGCAATGTGCGTTACGTCAGCCCGATGGGTGTTGTGAGCGATCGTCCGTTCAGCGGCCTGAACATCGTGATTGATGGCCAGAAGGTTTACAAGATTGTGAAGTAATCTCACCTTAGACAGATATGGCCACGGAGTCGCAGTTGTGATTCCGCGGCCTTTGTTGTGTGATTTTTTTGAGTTTTTTTTGTATTTTGGGCAAATTGGTGTAATTTTGCGATAAATTTGGCGGAAGTATATTTGTTTTGTTCATTGCAAAGAATTGTTACTCACCGCTATAGACCTTTAATTCTGATGAAAACCATTAACGAGACCCAAGACGAGATTATCGAGGAGTTCAGTGTGATGGACGACTGGATGGACCGTTACGCGTATATTATCGATTTGTCGGACACGCTTGAGGCGTTTCCGGAGAGTTGCCGCACGTCGGACAATCTGATTGACGGCTGTCAGAGCCGCGTCTGGCTTCAGGCCGATCTGGACTCCGACGGCAGGCTCCGTTTCCAGGCCGATAGCGACGCGCTGATTGTGAAGGGCATCGTGGCGATGCTGGTTCGCGTTCTGTCGGGTCACACGCCGGCCGAGGTGTTGTCGGCCGACTTGTATTTCATCGACCGGATAGGTTTGCGTCAGCATCTGTCTCCGACGCGGAGCAACGGTTTGCTGGCGATGTTGAAGCGCATTCGGGCGTATGCGTTGGCATATTCGGCTCAGGTTGAAGAGAATAATCAATAAATTCACTCATAAAAACTGACTACAGATTATGTTTAAAGACCATCCCAAGGGGTTAATCCCCGCCGCGTTGAGCAACATGGGTGAGCGTTTCGGCTACTACATCATGAACGCCGTTCTGCTTTTGTTCCTTTGCTCGAAGTTTGGCCTTAGCGACGGTACGTCGGGGGCTATTTATTCGGCGTTCTACACGCTGATTTATGTGCTTTCGCTTGTCGGCGGATTGATTGCCGACCGCACCCAGAACTACAAGGGCACCATCCGTACGGGCTTGATCGTGATGGCCATCGGATATGTGATGATCTCGATTCCCATCCTCGCCACGCAAGAGAACCACACGTGGCTGTTGGCTTTCACATGCGTCGCTTTGCTGGTGATTGCCTTCGGTAACGGCTTGTTCAAGGGCAACCTGCAGGCCATCGTGGGCCAGATGTACGACAATCTTGAGGCCGAGGCCGCGAAGAAGGGTCCCGAGGCGCTTGCCGCCGTGAAGGGCAAACGCGACAGCGGATTCCAGATTTTCTATGTGTTCATCAACATCGGCGGCCTGATCGCGCCTTTCATCGCGCCGTATCTGCGCCAGTGGTGGTTGGGCGTTCACAGTTTGAAGTATAACGCCGAGTTGCCCGCGCTGTGCCACCAGTTCCTTGACGGAGCCCAGAACATGACCGCCGAGGCTACGGGCAACCTCAACGCGCTCGCCACGCAGGTTTCCGGCTCGCTTCCCGCCAATTTGAACGAGTTCTGCACGGAATACCTTAATGTGTTCAACACGGGTGTGCACTACTCGTTTATCGCGTCGGTGTGCGCGATGCTTATCTCGCTGATCATTTTCATCATCTTCCAGAAGCAGTTCCCCACTCCGGCCAAGAAAGAGGCCGCAGCCGCTGTTGACTACACGCCCGAAGAGCGCGCCACGATGGCGAAGGAGATCAAGCAGCGCATGTACGCGCTGTTCGCCGTGCTCGGAATCGCCGTGTTCTTCTGGTTCTCGTTCCACCAGAACGGTCAGTCGCTGTCGGTGTTCGCCCGTGACTTTGTGAAGACCGACTCCATCGCGCCCGAAATCTGGCAGGCTGTGAACCCGTTCTTCGTGATTGTTCTCACTCCGCTGATTGTGATGTTCTTCGGTTGGCTGGGTCGCCGCGGCAAAGAGATTTCCACGCCTCGCAAGATCGCGTACGGTATGGGAATCGCCGGAATCGCATATCTGTTCCTCGCGATTTATTCCGTGAGCGCCGGTTATCCTTCGGGAGAGGTGTTCAAGGGAATGGATGTAGGCGTGAAAGAGGGCATGAAGGCCGGCCCGTGGGTGCTGATTGTGACGTACTTCTTCCTCACGGTGGCCGAGTTGTTCATCTCGCCGCTCGGATTGTCGTTTGTCTCGAAAGTGGCTCCGAAGCACCTGCAGGGTCTCTGCCAGGGCTTGTGGCTCGGCGCGACGGCGCTGGGCAACGGTCTGATCTGGCTCGGTCCGGTGATGTACAACGCATGGCCGTTGTGGATGTGCTGGACGGTGTTCCTCGTTGTGTGCGTCGTTTCGATGGGCGTGATGTTCGGCATGGTTAAATGGCTTGAGCGCGTTACCAAATAGTCAACCGCAGTAATAATCATCTCCGGCAGCAATTCCACGGGTTAGACCCTGATGGGGTTGTTGCCGGACTTAATTTGTGATATGCATGTTTGAGAATCAACCTAAGGGGCTTTACGCCCTGGCTTTGGCCAATACGGGCGAGCGGTTCGGCTACTACACGATGATAGCTGTGTTCGCGTTGTTCCTGCGCGCCAATTTCGGTCTGGATGCCGGTTGGGCGGGCGAGATTTACAGCGACTTTCTGATGCTGGTCTACTTTCTGCCGATTGTAGGCGGTTTCCTTGCCGACCGTTTCGGATTCGGCCGGATGGTGACCATCGGCATCATCATCATGTTTGTGGGTTATCTGCTGCTGTCGTTCCCGCTTGGCGGCGGCACTGTGGCGCTTGTCGTGATGCTGCTGGCTCTGCTGCTGATCAGCCTCGGCACGGGATTGTTCAAGGGTAACCTGCAGGTGATGGTGGGCAACCTGTATGACGACACGCGGTACGCCACGCAGCGTGACGCGGGTTTCTCGATTTTCTATATGGCGATCAACATCGGCGCGTTGTTCGCTCCCACGGCGGCGATTAAGATTATGGAGTATGCCCAGACGCAGTGGGGTTACTCGGTGAACGACAGTTACCATTTCGCTTTCGCCGTTGCCTGCGCGTCGCTGGTGTTGTCGATTGCGATATACTATGCCTTCCGCGGCACTTTCCGGCATACGGAGGGCAACCGCGCGAAGTCGGCCGTGAAGTCGGACACCGAAGCCGAGGTGCCGATGAGCGCGGAGGAGACGCGGCGCCGGATTGTGGCGTTGTGCCTCGTGTTCGCTGTGGTGATATTCTTCTGGATGGCGTTCAACCAGAACGGTTTGTCGCTGACGTATTTCGCCGATGAGTTCACACAGAAGACCTCCTCGGGCATTCCGAGCATGGTTTTCGACGTGTGGAACCTGGTTGCGGTAATTGTGGCGGTGTATGCCGGATTCTCGTTGTTCCAGAGCAAGTCGGGCCAGACGCGTGTGGTGTCGGGCTGCGTGCTTGTGGCCTCGGTTGTCCTGCTGGTTTTCCGCGCGATGAGTGTGAGCGGCGAGGTGTCGGTGAGCGCTCCGATTTTCCAGCAGTTCAATCCGTTCTACGTTGTCGCGCTCACACCGGTTTCGATGGCGATTTTCAGTGCTTTGGCGGCGAAGGGCAAGGAGCCTTCCGCCCCGCGCAAGATCGCGTACGGCATGCTTGTGGCCGCTGTGGCGTTTGTGGCGATGTTGCTGGCCTCCCGCGGGCTGAACACGCCCAACGAGCAGGCCGCGCTTGCCGAGCAGGGCACGCTCGGGCCGCTCGTGTCGCCATACTGGCTGATCAGCACCTACCTGATTCTCACCTTCGGCGAACTGTTGCTCAGCCCGATGGGCATCTCGTTTGTCTCTAAGGTTGCTCCTCCGAAGTATAAGGGCCTGATGATGGGCGGCTGGTTTGTCTCGACCGCGATTGGCAACAAGTTGGTTGCCGTGGGCGGTTACCTCTGGGGTGACCTGCCGTTGTGGGTGGTCTGGACGGCGTTCATCGTGCTCTGCCTGATTTCGGCCGGCTTCATGTTCGCGTTGATGCGGCGGCTTGAGCAGGTTGCGAAGTAAACTCACTCTGACAATATGATTCCATCTTGGGCGTAATATGGCTCAAGGTGGAATTTTTTTCTGCCGAGATCGGGGAAAAGGAGAAAAATATTGCGAAAATATTTCGGAGTTTTGTAAAAATGTGTATCTTTGCGCATTGTTTGTAACTCTTAACCATTAACCAAAAAATCAAGGCCTATTGGTCATTTTGCAGGATAAGAAGTGCCTGAAGAGCCGATTCACACTGGCTTTACAGGCACTTCAAAATTTTCAGGCAA
>CACYCT010000140.1 GCA_902772965.1 uncultured Bacteroidales bacterium
GCTCACGCTCGGCCATCAACGAGCAAGCTCGTATGGCTCTCGCTTAATCGCATTTTTCGCACAAAGTCGGACCTTCGGCCCGCCCGCGCCTCCGGCGCTGAGATGCCGAAAATACAGCAGGCTTACCCACAGAACCAAAAATGTGACTGATGCCCGGTGGAAACAAAAAATCACTCCCCCGTTGAAGCGGTGTTCAACGGGGGAGCGTCATATGGGTGTCAAAGTGTATTGATCAGTATTTCTCGAGCAGGCTGTCGTCGACGAGGTTGGGCAGGGTGACCTCAAGTCCGGGTGTGCGTGCCATTTCGCGGCGAATGGCCTCGATGGAGCCGGCGTTGCGTGCCCACGAGCGGCGGGCGATGCCGTTGTTCACGTCCCACAGGAGCATCTGGCGGATGTTCCGCTCAGCCTGCTCGCTGCCGTCGATAACCATTCCGAAGCCGCCGTTGATGACTTCGCCCCAACCTACTCCGCCGCCGTTGTGCAGGCTCACCCACGTTGCGCCGCGGAAGGAGTCGCCGATCACGTTCTGCACGGCCATGTCGGCGCAGAACTGGCTGCCGTCGTAGATGTTGCTGGTTTCGCGGAAAGGCGAGTCGGTGCCGCTCACGTCGTGGTGGTCACGGCCGAGCACGATGGGCGCGGAAATCTCGCCGCGGCGGATGGCGTCGTTGAAGGCCAGCGCGATGCGCGTGCGGCCCTCACTGTCGGCGTAGAGGATGCGCGCCTGCGAGCCGACCACGAGGTGGTTCGGTCCGGCCTCGCGAATCCAGTGGAGGTTGTCGGCGAGTTGGCCGCGGATGTCGTCGGGAGCGTTTTTGAGCATGTCGTCGAGCACTTCGGCGGCGAGGCGGTCCGACTTGGCGAGGTCGTCCGGGTCGCACGAGGTGCACACCCACCGGAAGGGTCCGAAACCGTAGTCGAAAAACATCGGGCCCATGATATCCTGCACATAACTCGGATAGCGGAAGTGTGTCTCGTCGCGCATGATGTCGGCACCGGCGCGCGAGGCCATGAGCATGAACGCGTTGCCGTAGTCGAAGAAGTACATTCCGCGCCCGGCGAGGCGGTTGATGGCGGCCACCTGGCGGCGAAGCGACTCGAAGACGGCTTCCTGGAATTTCTCGGGCTGCTCGGCCATCATCTGCTGCGACTGTTCGAGGGAGTATCCCACGGGGTAGTAACCACCGGCGTAGGGGTTGTGGAGCGAGGTCTGGTCGGAGCCGAGGTCGACGCGGATGTTTTCGTCGGCGAGGCGTTCCCAGAGGTCAACCACGTTGCCCACATATGCCATTGAGGTCACGCGGCGCTCGGCCTGGGCGGCGCGCAGGGCGGTGATGAGTTCGTCAAGGTTGTCGTGCAGGCTGTCGACCCAACCTTGCTCGTGGCGCTTGCGCGCGGCGAGGGGGTTGATTTCGGCCACGATGCTGATTACGCCCGCGATGTTACCGGCTTTGGGCTGTGCGCCGCTCATGCCGCCGAGTCCGGAACTGACGAACAGCGGCAGCCGCTCGCGGCGTTCGGCTTCGGTCATCACTTTCCGGGCGGCGTTGAGCACGGTGATGGTGGTGCCGTGGACGATGCCTTGCGGGCCGATGTACATGTAACTTCCGGCGGTCATCTGTCCGTATTGGCTCACGCCGAGGGCGTTCATGCGCTCCCAGTCGTCGGGCTTGCTGTAGTTGGGGATTACCATGCCGTTGGTGACCACCACACGCGGTGCGCGGGGGTGCGACGGGAACAGGCCGAGGGGGTGTCCGGAGTACATCACGAGTGTCTGGTCGTCGGTCATCTCGCTCAGGTAGCGCATCACGAGGCGGTATTGCGCCCAGTTCTGGAACACGGCTCCGTTTCCGCCGTAGGTGATGAGTTCATGCGGGTGCTGGGCCACGGCGGGGTCAAGGTTGTTCTGGATCATCATCATGATGGCGGCCGCTTGCCGGCTACGGTGGGGGTAGTCGTCGATGGGGCGGGCGTGCATGGGGTATGTGGGCCGCAGGCGGTACATGTAGATGCGTCCGTAGCGGTGCAGTTCGTCGGCAAACTCGGGCAGCAACTCGGCGTGCTGCTCTTTCGGGAAATAACGCAGGGCGTTGCGCAGGGCAAGGCGGCGTTCCTCGGGCGTGAGAATCTCTTTGCGCTTTGGCGCGTGGTTCACGTTGGGGTCGCGCGGCTGTGGGGGCGGCAGTTGTGCGGGTATACCGGCGCGGAGGTCGGCTTGGAATTGTTCAAGGGTCATATGCGGTTAGAGTTTTGATTCGACGATTTTGAGAATCTCGGCCTCTTCTTCGTTGGCTCGCCGGATGAGTTCGTTGGCTTCGGCGATGAGGCTTTCGGCGGTGTTGCGGTCGTGGAGCGAGGCGGCGTTGATTTTCACGTTCAGTCCGGCTCCGAGCACGGCGGCGCGTGCGGCGAGCGCGCCCACTCCGGCGTCGCTGACGGAGTTGGGGTTGCCCTGGTCGGCCATGGCGCGGCAGATTTCGAAGGCGGCGAACGATTCTTTCATCGTGCGCAGGGGCACCTGTGTTGCGTAGAGCGTGGCGTCTTGAATGGCTTGTGTGCGTGCCTCGCGGTCGGCCTCGGTGGCTTTGGGCATGCCGAAGGCGGCCATGATGCGGTTGAAGGCCTGCGTGTCCTCGTCAACGAGGTGGAGCAGGTTAGCCATGAGCGCCTGTCCCTTGTCGGCCCATTGGCTGAACTCGTTCCATCGGTCGTCCCAACCGGGTTTGTGGCTGCTCAGATTGGCCACCATCGTTCCGAGTGCGGCTCCGAGTGCGCCCATATATGCGGCGATGGTGCCACCGCCGGGGGCTGGTGACTCGCGCGAGGTTTCGTTCGCGAACTCGGCCACGGTGAGGTCAACGAGCCGGTTGGCTTCCTGCTCATCGGCGTCGAGCATGTATTCGATTACCTTTTCTTTGGGGTCGAAGGGTTTGAGGTCGTCGAGGCCGAGCGAGAAGATGGCGATGTTGATGATGTCGGCTTCGGGAATACCGGTGGATCGGTGCTGTTTCTCGAGGAAGTAACGTCCGGCTTCGAGCAGGGTGCGTTTGGGCACGAGACCCACGATTTCGGTTCCGGTCACACGCACTCCGCGGGCGGCGGCGGCACGGCTCACCTCGTCGAATGCCACATGGAGGGGCGTGGCGTTGATGTCGGTGATGTTCATCGACACCTGGGCGCGGTGGTACTCGTCGATATACCAGCCGATGGCTTTTGTTCCCTTGAGTGTGCCGGGCTGCATGATCACGTTTCCGTCGGCGTCCTTTTTGGGCTTGCCGGTGATGGGGTTACCCTCGCGCACGGGGCGTCCCTTCTCACGCACGTCGAACGCGATGGCGTTGGCGCGCCGGGTGCTGGTGGTGTTGAGGTTGAAGTTGGTGGCAATCAGGAAGTCGCGTGCTCCGATGGCGGTGCAGCCGGTTCGGGCGAGTTGCTCGTCGAAGGGGCGCGCGCCGAAGTCGGGACAGCGGTCGGGGTCGTTCACTTTCTCGGGCAGGGCCTCGTATTCGCCTTTACGGCAGACGGCAAGGTTTCGGCGTTCGGGTTTGAGCGCGGCGGCCTCGTAGCAGTAGCAGGGCACGCTGAGTTCATCGGCGACACGCTTGGCGAGGCGGCGCGCGAGTTCGGCGCACTCTTCAAGGGTTATGCCGGCCACGGGGATGAGCGGGCACACGTCGGTGGCGCCCATACGGGGGTGCGCGCCGTGGTGGTTCCGCATGTCGATAAGTGTCGCGGCGCGGGCGATTACGTTGAAGGCTGTTTCCACGACGGCCTCGGGCGAGCCCACGAAGGTGACCACGGTGCGGTTGGTGGCCTCTCCCGGGTCCACGTCAAGCAGGCGCACGCCTTTGGCTTGACGCACAACGTCGGTGATTTGGTTGATAATGTTCATGTCGCGTCCCTCGCTGAAGTTGGGCACGCATTCCACGATTTGTCGGTTCATGAGAAATGATATATAAGGTTAATATTTTCGCGCCACAAAGGTAGCAAAAAACTCTGAGATTGAGTTGACGCGCTCCAAATTAATGACGAGGTAACCGGAAAAGCCCGTCAGAAGTGGAGCGGACAGGTTCGCGGAAGAACGACAAATTGAACAAATTGAACGAATCAGAACAAAGCGCCGGAGACGCAGGCGGCCTCTATGACAGAGAGCGTCTACCGTAAACGCCGCGCCGGAGACGCAGATTCTCTATAATTATCGCAGACTTACCCATACGATTCGTTATAGAGCCTGAAATAAACGACTCGAAGTAATCCTTGTTATAATGGAATCGGGTCTAAAAGTGTCAGCAGTCAAAAATATGGCTATCGCAGCATCTTAATCCTTGTTGTAATGGAATAGGGTCTAAAAGCGAGCAGAATATTTACAGAACTGATAATCAATATATTATGAGATTTTTATATTATATTAATATCGGTTAACACAAAATTAAGGCTATTCAGACCACTTTAGAGCTTTGCAAAGTTACTTTTTGCCACTTTCTTACGCAAATAATTTTAACTACCAGCAAGAAACGTTAAGATAAATTTAATAAATTATAGACTATCTTACTCCCTCGTTAACGATATGAAAGGTTTGAATTTCAAGGTGAATCTCTCCTGAAAGTGATAGCCGATTGGGTCGGTGGGCCGCCGAAGCGGATTTGATATCGCAGGAGCAATGGACCGTAAATCGCTTGGAACATGTATTCTGCCTTTCTGCTTATCGTCTTTTTGTCTTCAGGATGTTGTCTTGGTTGTCCCCGTTGTCGTTATGATTTACAACAACATGAACAACAGGGACAACCTGAAATATACATTGTACCACCTGAGTCACGGCGCATAACTGAAAACAGCAGGCGTCTGGAATGGTTCCGGTTTGCCGTGCGCGTCACCTGTCCGATGGGGATTCCAAACCGTTTCGACAAGGGATAGGCACCTCAAAATTTGATTTAGTAAATTTTAAGAGTTTTCATTTGTGAATTTTGTTCGCTGTTTGGTGGAAAATGGGTAAATTTGCGCAACGATTCAGGCGTTTTTTGCCGATTGTTTTCTAAATACCTTAAATCTAACCGTTTACGAATTAATTGATTTGTCATGACAAAAGAAAAACGTACTCGAATGAATGAGATTGCGCAAAAGTATGGTGACCCGTGGATATGGGGAATCTACTTTATGCTGATTCTCATTTCAATCATCGAGAGTTACACGGCATCGAGTCGTGTGATTTCGGTGCAGGGTGTGTACACTCCTGTGATTAAGCAGTGTATGTTCCTCGGTGTGGGCGGTGTGTTTGTGTTTTTCCTTTACCGGATGGACTACAACAAGCCCAAGTTTCTGTACATCATGATTCCCGGTCTGGCCATTTTCACGCTGTTCACGCTGGCGTATGTGATGGGCTGGGGCTTGATGATCAACGGCGCGCGTCGCGCGATGCGTTTGTTGCCCGGGGTGACGCTGCAGCCGGCGGAGTTGGCCAAGTTGTCGATTGTGACGCTGCTGAGTTACATCCTGGCCAAGAACCAGAAGAACATGGACATCAGCAACACCGGACTGGTGCTGAGCGTAATCGCGGTGTCGGTCTATGGCGGGCTGATGATCCGCAGCGGACTTACCAACACGATACTGCTGATGGCCATCAGTTTGGCCATGATGCTTATCGCCGGAATCCGGATGAAGAAGTTCGCGATTCTGATTCTGGTTTATGGCGTGGTTGGCTTGGGCTATCTGGGTTTGAAGCGGCACAACGACAGTGTCGACCGTTCGCTGGCCGAGGCGGGAGTGGAGCAGGTCAAGGACGCGGGTGACCGTTCCGAGACGCGTAAGAACCGCATTGAGGACTGGTTGGACAATCTGACCAACCTGGTTGACCAGCCCGTGACGACGAAGAATCAGCAGGTGATGTTCTCTCGCATGGCGCAGGCGCACGGCGGAATGTTCGGCGCCGGTTTGGGCCAGAGCCGCGAGTGCAGCCGCCTGCCGCTGGCATTCAGCGACTACATTTACTCGATTATCGTCGAGGAGACGGGGTTTGTCGGAGGCGTGTTCGTGCTGGTGCTTTATCTGTGGCTGCTGGCGCGGGCGGCGATGATAGTTCGCCGGAGCACGCGCGTGATGCCGAGTCTGCTTGTGATCGGCATGGCCTCGTTCATCACCTTCCAGGCGCTGTTCCATATGGCGATCAACGTGGGGCTGTTCCCCGTGTCGGGCCAGCCGCTGCCGCTGATCTCGGCCGGCGGCTCGAGCATTATCGTGATGAGTGTGGCGTTTGGTGTGATGTTCAGTGTAAGCCGCACAATCGCCAATTACAATAACAGAAACAACAAGGAGGACACCACGGTGTTGCCCGACGGACTTGATGCCGTGAATCCTACCCAAATTCCCCCGAAACATGTCTGGAAATAAACGATTCATCATCAGCGGCGGTGGCACGGGCGGCCACATCTTCCCCGCTCTGTCGATAGCCGGCGAGTTGCGCCGGCGCATGCCCGAGTGCGAAATCCTGTTTGTCGGCGCTCAGGGCCGAATGGAGATGGAGCGTGTGCCCGCCGCGGGATACGAGATAAAAGGCTTGCCCGTAATGGGTTTCGACCGCCGCAATCCGTTGCGGAACTTCAAGGTGGTGTTCCATCTGGTGCAGAGTCTGCTCAAAGCGCGCGAGATCGTGAGTGAGTTCAAGCCCGATGTGGCGATTGGCGTGGGCGGCTACGCCAGCGGCCCGACACTGAAGGCGGCCCAGCGGATGGGCGTGCCCACGGTGCTGCAGGAGCAGAACTCCTACGCCGGCGTGACCAACAAGCAACTCGGCTCGGCCGCGCGCCGCATCTGCGTGGCCTACGAGGGCATGGAGCGGTTCTTCCCCGCCGACCGGATTGTGCTCACGGGCAACCCGATTCGCGCCGCGCTGCTCAACTGCACCGCCACTGTCGAACAGGCCCGCCGCGCGATGGGGCTTGAACCCGACCGGAAGACCATCCTCGTGGTTGGCGGCAGCCTCGGAGCCAAGTCGGTCAACGAAGTGATCGGCGCGAATCTGGAAAAAATGCGCGGTGCCGAAGGCGTGCAAATGTTGTGGCAGACCGGCGAGGTGAACCGCGGCGACAGCGAGGAAGTGCTCGCCGCCTCGGGCGTGACCAACGTGGTTCAGACGCGATTCATCACCGATATGGCCACCGCCTATCGCGCGGCCGACCTCGTGATCTCGCGCGCCGGAGCCGGCACGATCAGCGAACTGCAAGCCCTGGGAAAACCCGTGATTCTCGTGCCCTCGCCCAACGTGGCCGAAGACCACCAAACCAAGAACGCGCAGGCTCTCGTGGCACGCAACGCCGCCATCATGGTGGCCGACCGTGAGGCCAACAGCCAACTGCTCGACTGCGCCCTGCGCACCGTGGCCGACGACGGCGTGCTCGACGCGTTGGCCAACAACATCCGCGCCATGGCTCTGCCCGACGCCGCGGCGCACATCGTCGACGAAATCATGAACGTCTCAGAATCAGAAAGCAAATGAGCACCGACTTCGAATCCATCTATTTCATAGGCGCCGGCGGCATAGGTATGGCCGCTCTGGAGCGCTATTTCCTCGCCCGCGGGAAACGCGTGGCCGGCTACGACCGAACACCCAGTGAACTCACCGACGCCCTCCAAGCCGAAGGGGTGCACATCGACTTTGACGAAAACCCCGAACTGATTCCCGACCACTGCCGCGACCCGAAGCACACCCTGGTGGTGTACACCCCCGCCGTGCCCGCCGAACACCGCGGACTGACGTGGTTCCGGCAAAACGGATTCGAAGTGGTCAAGCGCGCCCGCGTGCTCGGCATCGTCACCCGCCAGAGCCGCTCGCTCTGTTTCGCCGGAACGCACGGAAAAACCACCACATCGTCGATGGCCGCACATATCCTCCACGACAGCGGCATCGGCTGCAACGCCTTCCTCGGCGGCGTGCTGCGCAACTACCGGAGCAACTTCCTGCTCAGCCACACCAGCCCGTACTCCGTGATAGAGGCCGATGAGTTCGACCGCTCGTTCCACCAACTGGCACCGTACATCGCCGTCATCACCAGCACCGACCCCGACCACCTCGACATCTACGGCACGCCTGAAGCCTACCGCGAGAGTTTCGCCCACTTCACCTCACTCATCACCGAAGGCGGCGCCCTGATCAGCCACACCGGCATTGAACTCACCCCCCGAACGGCCGACGGCGTGCGCCGGTTCACCTACGGCCGAGATGAAGGCGACTTCCACGCCACCGACATCGTCAAGGGCGACGGCGAAATCAGTTTCAACCTCGTCACTCCGTGGGAAACGATACCCGACATCCGCCTCGGCGTGCCCGTGGACATCAATATCGACAACGCCATCGCCGCCATGGCCGCCTGCCGCCTCGTCGACGTGCCGGCCGACGACATGCGCCGCGCCATGGCCACCTTCATGGGACCCAAACGGCGCTTTGAGTTCTGGCTCAAACAGCCCGGACCGGACGGACGTGTGATGATTGACGACTACGCCCACCACCCCGACGAGCTCCGCGCGAGCATCACCAGCGTGCGCGACCTGTACCCCACCCGACGGCTCACCGTCGTGTTCCAGCCGCACCTGTTCACCCGCACGCGCGACTTCGCCGACGACTTCGCCGACGCGCTCTCGCTCGCCGACGAGGTGATCCTGCTGCCCATCTACCCCGCGCGCGAACTCCCCATCGACGGCGTCAACAGCGAAATGCTGCTCGAAAAGATAAAATGCGAGAAAAAATCACTTTTTTCAAAAGAAAAACTGATTAACTCAATAAAAAACCTTAACTTTGACATTCTTTTGACCGTGGGAGCCGGCGACATCGACCGACTTCTGCCTCAAATCTGTCAAGAATATCAAAAACAACAACCACGTTGAAACGCCTGATTCAATATACAATCCTACTGGTACTGAGCGCGTTGCTGCTGCTCGGCATCTTTTGGGCACGCGGAAAATCGGCCGACGAGCGCTGCAGCCGAATCGATGTGGTGATTGACAACGCCGACAGCACAACCTTCGTCACGCCCGAGGGCATACTGCGCGAACTCAAAAAAATCGGCATCGAGCCCGAAAACAAACCCATGTGGCAAATCGACACCGACCACATCGAGCAGGCGCTCGCCCACTCGGAGTATGTCGAAAACGTGGAATGCGTCAAAGCCCAGGCCGGACGGCTGATCATCAAAGCGAAACAGATGGTGCCGGTGATGCGCGTGTTTGACGGCGACGTGAGTTACTACATCAACCGCAACGGCAAGCGTATGGCCGCCACACCCAATTACCACTCCGACGTGCCCATCGTTCAAGGGCACTTCACCACACAATACCCGCCCACGCGGCTGCTCCCGCTCATTGAGCGAATCGAGGCCGACTCCGCACTGCGCCAACTCGTGACGATGATCAACTTCGTCGACTCGACCAACATCTACATCATCCCCTCCATCAGCGGACACGTGGTCAACATCGGCAGCCCCGACCGCGTTGACACCAAATTCGACAAACTGCAGCTGTTCTACCAGAAAGTGATGCCCGAAAAAGGCTGGCAGTACTACGACACCATCAGCCTCAAATGGGACCACCAGGTTGTGGCCACACGCCGGCAGAAAGCCGTGAAAGTGGAATTGGAGTACAATCCCGAAGAGGACGAGCCCGACATCGATCCCGCCGACCTCGTCATCAGCGACCAAACCACCACACTCGCAGCCGAAAAGACACCATCAACCACAAGCAAAAAAAAGAAAAATAATTAATACACACACCATATGGACAAGAAACAACATATCGTAGCCTTCGAGATAGGCAGCTCGAAAATCGTGGGCGTAATCGCCGAGAAATCCAGCTCCGGCATCGTCACAATCACCCACCTGCTCGAGCAAAACCCCACCAACTGCGTGCGCTACGGCTGCGTACAGAACGTGGAAAACATCAAGTCCACCATCACCCGAATGACCAAAGACTTCGAAGAGCGCATCGACGGACGAATCACACAGGTCTACCTCGGCATCAGCGGACGCTCGCTGCACAGCGAGGTGAGCGAGGTCAACCGAAGCGTCGACCCCCAGAAGGCCATCACCGGCGAAATCATCGACTCCATCATCCGCGACGCCAGCCGAAACCCGATCAAGAACCTCGAAACCATCGCCGTGGTACCGAGAACATTCTACGTCGACAAGAACGCCACCGTCAACCCCGTGGGACTGTACGGCTCGTCGGTGAAAATCAAAGTCAACCTGATCGTGGCAAAGCCGCAAATCAAGCAGAACCTCACCCGTGTGATGGCCTCCGGACCGCAAGTGAAGGAATACATCGTCACCCCGCTCGCCGTGGGAGAAAGCGTGCTCTCGGAAAGCGAACGCCTCAGCTGCATGCTCGTCGACATCGGAGCCGAAACCACCACAGTGTCCATCTACAAAGACGGCTCGCTCGCCTACCTGAGCACGCTCCCCCTCGGAGGACGCAACATAACACGCGACATCAGCAACGGACTCGGCGTGCTCGAGGAAACCGCCGAACGCGTCAAGAAAAACATCAACAACCCCCTCGAACCGGCCAACGTCGACTCCATCGTAATCGAAGGTGTGGCCGGAAGCGACGCCGCCAACTACATCGACGGACGCAACCGCGAAATCCTCGCCAACATCAAAAACCAGATCACACTCGCCGGCCTCACAACCGACGACATCCGCTCCATCGTGCTTATCGGAGGAGGAGCGCAACTGCAGGGACTTCCAAAAAAACTCGACGAAACCATCAACATCCCCGTCCGTATCGGACACCACCCGCAATCGCTCCAAATACAGAACCACGACTTCAACCGGCCCGAATACACACAAATCTTCGCCCTGGTGACCAAGGCCGCGAACGAAATCGACCCCTCATCAACCTGCATCGAACGACGCTCGTACGACGACGGACCAACCATCCACATCGCGCGTGAACAGGCCGAGGCCGAACAGCCCAAAACTCCCGAGAAACCCCAAAAACCGAAAAAAGGCGGATTCTTCGACAAACTGAAAGAGAAATTCGGCACACTGCTCTCCGAAGATGACGACGACACCGAAAATGACGACAACAAATAAAACTCTCCACTCACACACCCAACAACAAAAACTCACACCTCCATGAACGAAGATATCTACCAAGACCCCGGTTTCCAAGACGAGAAAGAAAAAGCGACCATCATTAAAGTCATTGGCGTAGGTGGCGGCGGAAACAACGCTATCAACCATATGTGGGCACAAAACGTTGAAGGCGTGCGGTTTGTCGTTATCAACACCGACCGGCAGGCTCTCAACATGTCGCCCGTGCCCAACCGTGTGCTCATCGGTCCGAAAACCACCGGCGGCCTCGGAGCGGGCGACAAACCCGAACGCGCCAAACTCGCCGCCGAAGAATCCGAAGCCGAAATCTCGGCACTGTTTGAAGACGAGACAAAAATGGTGTTCATCACCGCAGGAATGGGCGGCGGAACAGGAACAGGAGCCGCACCCGTGGTGGCGCGTATCGCACACGACAAAGGCGTGCTCACCATCGGAATCGTAACCATCCCCTTCCTCTTCGAGGGACAGAGGAAAATCCTCAAAGCCCTCGCCGGAGCCGACGAGATGAGTAAATACGTCGACGCCCTGCTGATTATCAACAACCAGCGCCTGATCGACATCTACCCCGACCTCGACTTCAACAACGCCTTCGGCAAGGCCGACGACACGCTCTCAACCGCCGCACGCTCAATCAGCGAACTCATCACAGCCAAAGGGCAGGTCAACGTCGACTTCAACGATGTCGACACCACCCTGCGTAACGGAGGCGTGGCTATCATCAGCAGCGGATACGGAGAAGGCGAGCACCGCGTGACAAAAGCCATCGAGGACGCGCTCGAATCGCCACTGCTCAAAAACCGCGACGTCTACGGCTCAAGAAAAATCCTGATCAACATCTACTACAACCCCAACAGCAAAAACCCGTTCAAGACCAACGAGTTGAGCGAAATGCAGGAATTTATGGCCAACTTCAGCCCCGAGGTTGACGTCATCACCGGTTACGCCCACGACACCACACTCGAGGACAAAATCAAAATTACCGTCCTCGCCGCCGGTTTCAGCGTATCGCTCGAAAAGGAAGCACCCGTTAAAGTTCCCACACGCCAGCAAGCCAAAGAACCCGCCTCAACCGTGCCCGCAGCCGATGCCGCGCGACGCCTCGAAAGCGAATACGGAAAAGAAGCCATCGCCGACCAGCAACGACGCCAAGACGAGGCTCAATTCATCATTCTCGGACCCGAGGACATCGACAACGACGAACTCATCGACCTGCTCGAACGCACACCCGCCTATAAACGCAAACCGGCAGAGAAAACCGCCATCCGGGACCTCCGCCAAACAGGGGCTTCGGCCACAGCGGCAACTTCGGCAGCACCGAAAACAACCGATCCCAAAGCACCATCCAAGAAACCGAACTCATCAGGAACCATCGACTTCGGATAAACCGGCAAACACCGCCCAACAGAAAACCTTAATACCCTTAAGGCCCTTATCATCACCTTAAGGGCCTTAAAAATTTCTCTCCGCCATGAAATTCAAGCAACTCGAAATACACAACATCGCCTCCATCGCCGACGCAACCATCGACTTCGACGGAGAACAACTCCGCAACCAACCCATCTTCCTCATCAGCGGAGAAACGGGATCGGGAAAATCGACACTGCTCGACTGCATCTGCCTCGCACTCTATCGCGACACTCCGCGGCTGATAAACAAAACAAAAGACGAGTACCACACTGGACACGAAGAAAAATCCATCAAAACAACCGACATCCGGCAACTGCTCCGGCGAGGAACAGGTGAGGGATTCATCAGATTCAGTTTCATAGGAGCCAACGGAGGAAACTACACAGCAGAACTGCTCATCAGACGCTCAAGAAACAAGGCCAACGGCAAGTTGCAAGGAGAACAGTGGCGGCTTACACGTGAAGACACACACCAATCTTTCACCATAGTCAGAGAAATTCAACCCGAAATCACCAACAACGCCGTTGGGCTGGATTTCAACCAGTTCTGCCGAACCGTCATGCTCGCGCAAGGACAATTCGCCCTCTTCCTCAACGGAACGCAGATAGAGAAATCCGAAATCCTCGAGAAACTCACCGACACCGCCATCTTCTCCCGCATCAGCGAGCGGATCAGCGCACACTACAACGATGCCAAACACGCGTATGAAACCGTTTCCGAACGCCTCGGAGACGTCAGCCTGCTCTCTGAACAGCAAATCGCCGACATTAACCTGCAAATCAGCCAGGTAGAAGAGCAAATCCGCATCAACTCAGCGGCAGCCGAAAAACTCAACAAACAAGCCCAATGGATTCAAACTGAACGCGACCTGACTACGCGACTCGCCCAAGCCGAAACAGCACAGCAAAAAGCCACACAACGCGCCAACGACGACCAAACCCGGCAACAAATACTGCTGCTCAACCAATGGCACGCCTCAGCCGAAGCGAGAGTACACCTGCATACGGTTCGGCAAACAGAAGCCAAAATCCGTGAACAGGTGCAGCACGCAGCAACGCTCAAAAACCAACTTGACCAACTCCACACACTGCTCAACATCGAGCACAGCCGGCTGCCGCAGGAACTGCAATCCGCCACCACCGGACAAATCAAACAACTCATCTCCGACCGGCAGACCCTTCTCGAGCGCAAACGCGAAACGATTGAGCAACTCAACCCGAAAGACATCGTCCAACAACGCCAACACATTGAGCGACACAAAGACGCGCTCAACCAATTCGCGCAAACGCTGCAAATCATTGACGAACGGCGCGAAGCGCTCAACAACGCCAACGCGCAACTTGAACACCTGAAGGAAGAACTCGAGCAGACCAAGAGCCAGATTCCCATCCTTGAGGCAATCGCAAAACAAAAAGCGACCGCACTCGACACCGCGATAGAAACCTACAACAGCGTCGCACTCTCGGTCGACGAACGCGTACGCGAAATACGGCAGAAACTCAACCCTGGAGACCACTGCCCCGTCTGCGGAACAAAAGTGACCGAAATCCTGCACGAGCAACACTTCCAAAGCATACTCGCACCGATTGAGCAACAACGCCGCAAAGCCGAAAAAGAAAACGAAACGGCACAAACCGACCTCAAGTCGCAGCAAAACGCGATCACACGACTCAAATCGGGAATCTCACGCCATCAGAGAGAAATCGAAGACAATCAGCAAAAAAATCTAAACAACGCGATAGCGCAAGCCGAACGCCTGCGGTCCAAAACCGGTTGCCCATCCGACACCGACCCGAACGAGTGGCTCGCCGCGGAGCGCGACCAAGCCGACCAACAACTCAACCAACTCAACCAACGCCAGGAAGAGGTGAACCGCCTCAACGACGAGCGGGACGCCATACAGGAACAACTCAACCGCCTCGAAAACGTCCTCAACCTCGCCCAAGCCCGCGTCCATATCCAAGCCGCAGCCCGAAACCTGAACGCACAACCGCAAACCGTCACCAACCCCAAAACCGTCAACGACCTGACCGACAGCTGCCGCACCCTTGAATCCGACACCCTGCAATGGCAAAACAGAAAAAGCACGCTCGAAAACACGCTCGAAAACCATCTCACACACGTGCGCGCTTTCATCGCCGACAACCCCGACATCGGACAGGCCGGACTTGACACACTCGCCCGAATCACCCCGCAAACCATCGAAGACACCGAAAACCAAATCTCGCAAATCAATACCGAACTGCGGAAATGCCAAGGCGCCGCCGAGCAAATCAACCGGCAAATCACCGAGCACCGCGCCGCACGGCCCGATGACCTACCCGAAAATCCCGACCTGGAGCAAATCCGGTCGGACTTGTCCGAAAACCAATCCCGAATCACCACGCTCGGTGAGCAAAAAGGCGAACTCAACGCCAAACTCAACCACGACAACGAGCAGCGACAGATCAAGGGCGAACTTCAAGCACAAGCCGATTCCCTGCGCGAAGTGTTCCAACAATGGGAAATGCTTAACAAATGCCTCGGACTTCGGGGGAATTCCCCCCTGTTCCGAACCGTCGCACAGAGTTTTATCCTCGGCGACCTGCTCGAAAAGGCCAACGTGTACATGCGCCAGTTCAACGACCGGTACACCCTCACCTGCCAGCACGACTCGCTCACCATTCTGCTCCAGGACACCACCACGGGCGACATCAGTTCGGTCAACACCTTCTCCGGCGGCGAAGGCTTTATGGCCGCCTTGGCCCTGGCCTTGGCGCTCTCGCAACTCAACATCGGCGCGCAAACGGTCGATACCCTCTTTATCGATGAGGGATTCGGCTCGCTCAGCGGCGAATACCTTGAACGCGTCATGGCCACCTTGCGGCAAATGCGCCGTGCCGGCGGCCGTCGCGTGGGAATCATCAGCCACGTGGCCCGCCTCAAAGAAACCGTACCCACCGTGATTCACGTCACCCGCGGCCCGGGACACTCAGCACCGGCAACCGTCAGCATCACAAGCAGATAACAGCCAAACACACCGGCGGTTCGCGCGCAACGGACACTCGGAATAGCGCGTTACCAGTTCTCTATACTAAAATTCCACGAGGAAAAAGGTTGCCCGTAAGACATTGGAATCCCGTCAATGATGATGTCCGGTTCTTTCTTCTTACAGTTCTCCAAAAATCCGTTATTGAATTTGACTTGCATATGCCCGATCTTTTTCCCTGAAATGTAAAAAGCGATATATGATGTGTCCATCTTCTCAAGGTAAACCTGATTGGCAAGTTCACCAGACAAGTGAAATGGGCTGTCATCGATTACGTAGGATTTGGATGTATATTTGAATACCCAATATTCAATAGGTGAATCAGATTGATACAGGTCATCAAGAAGCGCTTGTTTGTCTTTGATCTTTGGCCAATTAAAAATGACCGCGTCCCGAACCAAATCTATAAATTTCTCTGTTGTTTCACTTGGTTTTCTTTTCCGGAACCAATTCGTCACACTTCCATATTTGGACTTCATTTCGTCCACATACAATTCGAGTTAGAATTCATGTCACAGCATCTTTGATGGGATTTCCAAAGCGAATCCCGGCCTGTCATGAGTTGATGAGGCCCAGTTCCC
>CACYCT010000141.1 GCA_902772965.1 uncultured Bacteroidales bacterium
TACTGTATTCGACACACTCCTCCGGCACTTCGTGACTTCGTCTTGGCCTCTTTTTATTGGCTCGCTCCGCTCGCTTGGCCCTAACTTAGGGGAGGAACTGCTAACGCGCTGTAACTGACTGAGAGGCAGGCGAAGAGTTCCCCCTCCAAGTTATAGGGGGGGCTGATAACTCACTGGACATCAGGCGCAATACGTCTGAAGTCGTTTGACGGTGATACATGTCTTTTTGTCAATGGGGCGCTTTTAGCGCGATTGGGCGTCAGTCGAACACGCCTTCCATCACGTCGGGGCTGTTGCCGCCGCCATCGTCGTGGCGTCCGCCTCCACCGCCGGTGCCCCATCCGCCGCCGCTGAACTCATCGCCGCAGGGATTATAGCCTTTGGGGAACTCGAACTTGGTTTTCTGTGTGTAGGGCAGTGAGGCGTCGTTGTACACGGCTTTCATATACAAGCCGAGAATAGGCAAAGCCGCTTCGGCGCCCTGACCCATGGCGGTGCTCACGAAGTGGATGTAGCGTTCCTCGCCGCCGACCCAAACGCCGGTGACCAACTCGGGTGTGAAGCCCATAAACCAACCGTCGGAGTTGAAGTTGGTTGTTCCGGTTTTGCCTCCCATCTCGGCGTTGATGCCATACTGGGAGCGGAGTCGCCGGCCGGTTCCGCTGTCGACAACGCTCATGAGCATGGAAAGCATTTTGTAATAGGTGTCCTCGCTCATGATTTCGGTTTGCTGTCCCATAAACTCGCCGACGATGTTGCCTTTGTTGTCGCAGATTCGGGTAACGTAGATGGGTTCGACGCGCATTCCGCCGTTGGCGAAGGCGGAGTATGCGGCCACCATTTCGCGCAGTGTGATCTCGCTCACACCGAGGCTCAGTGCGGGAACGGGCTCGAGATGGCTGGTGATGCCGAACGAGTGCATCCACGATGCCAATTCGCTTGGGGGATACACGGCATAGCCGCGCTCCTCGATCCAGTTGGGCGACGTTCCGCGCATGAATCCGGCGGAGATGGAGTTGATCGAGCTGGTGAGCGCCTGTTTGAGGTTCATCGTGCCGCCCACGCCGCGGGGGTTCCACACTTCGCGATACCATCGGATGTTGGGCGCTCCGCCCGGACGGACGGAACATGGCGTGAGGCCGTAGGCTTCCACGGCCCGGGAGTAGACGAAAGGTTTGACGGTTGAGCCGATCTGGCGCCGTCCGGTGGAAACCATGTCATACTTGAAGAAGCGGAAGTCGGGGCCGCCCACGTATGCCTTCACAAAGCCCGTTTCGGGATCCATCGACATTATCGCGCAGCGAAGGAACGTCTTGGTGTAGAGTATTGAGTCGAGTGGCGACATCGTGGTTTCGAAGTCTCCGTTGTAACTGAACAGTTTCATCTGAATCGGCTTGCGGAAGTCGGCCTGGATCTGGTCTTCCGACAGACCTTGCTTTTTGAGCATGCGGTAGCGTTCGGATCGCTTGATGGCGTTGGCTATCAGGGCTTGTTTGGCGCGTGGCGAGAGTTCGGCGGTGTTGTTTGTGTAGGGGTTCTTTGTGCCACCGCGCTCGCGGATAAATGCGGGCTGGAGTGTTTTGCTCATATGCTGGTGCACGGCCTTTTCGGCGTACTGCTGCATGCGGGAGTCGATTGTGGTGTAGATTTTCAGTCCGTCGGAATAGATGTCGTAGTCCGACCCGTCGGCTTTTTTGTTTTTGTGGCACCATCCGAAGAGCGGATTCCGCTCCCATGCGGTGCTGTCGTCAACGTAGGCCTGCCGGTTCCATTTGGGGTAATCGCTCTCGACGGGTTTCTTGGCCATCATCACGCGCCGGAGTTCCTCCCGGAAGTAGGGCGCGAGGCCGTCGTTGTGGTCCACGCGGTGGTAATTGAGCACCAGGGGGAGTTCTTTGAGTGAGTCGCGTTGGGCGGCGGTGATGTAGCCCGACTTGAGCATTTGGTCAAGCACCACATTGCGGCGCTGGCGTGTCCGCTCGCTGTGGCGGAGCGGGTTGTAGAGCGACGGATTCTTGCACATGCCCACGAGCGTGGCCGACTCCTGGATGTTGAGCGCGGCGGGGTCTTTGCCGAAATACACCATCGCGGCCGTCTTGATGCCCACGGCGTTGTTCAGGAAGTCGAACTGGTTGAAGTACATCTTGATGATCTCGTCTTTGGTGTAGTATCGCTCGAGTTTCACCGCGATGACCCACTCAATGGGTTTCTGCAGCGCGCGCTCAAACAGGCCGTTCGATTCTGGCGAGTACAGTTGCTTGGCCAGCTGCTGGGTGATGGTGGATCCTCCGCCGGCGCTTTTTTGGCCCATAAGGATGCGCTTGACGATGGCGCGGCCCAGACCGCGGATGTCGATACCCGAGTGGGACTCGAAGCGCGCGTCCTCGGTGGCTATCAGGGCGTCGTGCAGGTGGGGCGAGAGTTGGTCGAAGTCAACATACACACGATTTCCCTTACTGCGGTAGTAGCGCCCCATCTCTTCGCCGTCGGCGGCGAAAATCGTGGAGGCGAACTTATCGGTAGGGTTCTTAAGTTGATCAATCTCAGGCATATAACCGATTACTCCGTTATATATCAAGACAAACAGCAAGGCCACGGCGGCGACGATACCCCCGAAGACCCACCACATACGCTTGACAATCTTCCGATTGCGCTTGGCGCGCGCGGCTTTGGTCTGATTGTTGGTGCTCATATGATTTTGAATGTTGTGTGTTCGTGATTTTCCGAATGGAATAAAGTGCAAATATACACGTTTTTCGTCAATGTGGGCCAACTTGAGGCGGATTATTTTCATTTTTGCGTTTTTTATCCATGAAAGATGGCCCGATTCCGGCAAAATAGACTAATTTTGCCATCTGTATCCCCTACTCTATTCCCACTCAAGAATTCAATATTATGAAACAAAGTTGGCGACCGGGAACGATGATTTACCCGCTACCCGCGCTGCTGGTCAGTTGCGGGGCTTCCCCGGACGATTACAATATGCTGACCGCCGCATGGACCGGAACGGTTTGCTCCGACCCGGCGATGTGCTACATCTCCGTGCGCCCCGAGCGGCACAGCCACCACCTGATTGAGCGAGACATGGCCTTCACCCTCAACCTGACCAACCGGGCACTCGCCCGCGCCGCCGACTGGTGCGGCGTGAAAAGCGGACGCGACTGCGACAAGTGGGCGGAAATGGGGCTCACGCCCGTCAAGGGAGTCACCGTCTGCTCTCCGTACATCGAGCAAGCCCCGGTGAGCATCGAATGCCAGGTGCGCGACATCCTCCGCCTCGGAACGCACGACATGTTCATCGCCATGGTCACCAACGTGCTCGCCGACGAGCGGTATCTCGACCCCGACACCGGCGCGCTGCGCCTCGACAAAGCCGAACTGATCACATACTGCCACGGGCACTACTACAGCCTCGGAGAACAAATCGGCCACTTCGGCTGGACCGTGAGAAAGAAGAGCCATTAACGCCGCCGCGCTACACCCGAACAGGCAAACCCACACTTTCCCCTGCAACGGAATCCTCTCCTCGCCCCCCCTTATTGGCCAATCGCAAAAAAATGATTACCTTTGCGGCCTAATTCACACGCAAATCCATTCACAATGACTATCGACAAAATACTCGCCCAAGCCACCGCAGACGCGCTCAAGGCACTCTACGGCGCCGACATCCCCGCCGAAAAAATCAATCCCCAAACCACCCGAAAGGAATTCGAGGGCAACCTCACCATCATGGTTTTCCCCTTCCTCAAGGCCTCCGGCAAGGCTCCCGAAGCCACCGCCGCCGAAATCGGCGACTACCTCGCGGCCAACTGCGCCGCGGTGGAGAAATACAATGTGGTGAAAGGGTTCCTCAACATTTCCGTCAGCCCCGATTTCTGGGCCGGCGTGCTGGCCGACATCGCGGCCACACCCGACTACGGCTTCACCGCCGCCACGCCCGACAGTCCGCTCGTGATGATTGAGTACTCCTCGCCCAACACCAACAAGCCACTCCACCTCGGACACGTGCGCAACAACCTGCTCGGGTTCTCGCTCGCGCGCATCATGCAAGCCTGCGGATACCGGGTGGTGAAAACCAACATCGTCAACGACCGCGGCATCCACATCTGCAAGTCCATGCTCGCATGGCAGAAGTGGGGCAACGGCGAAACACCCGAGTCCACCGGAAAGAAAGGCGACCACCTCATCGGCGACTACTACGTGCTCTTCGACAAGCACTACCGCGGCGAAGTGGCCGAGTTGATGGCCAAAGGCCTGTCCGAAGACGACGCCAAGGCGCAGGCCCCGCTCATGCTCGAGGCCCGCGAGATGCTCCGCCGGTGGGAAGCCGGAGACCCCGAAGTGCGGCAACTCTGGCAGACTATGAACCAATGGGTTTACGACGGATTCGACCAGACCTACCGCCGGCTCGGCGTGGACTTCGACAAGATCTACTACGAAAGCCAAACCTACCTTGAGGGGAAAGCCAAAGTGCTTGAAGGCCTCGAAAAGGGCTTGTTCTACCGTAAAGACGACGGCTCGGTGTGGGCCGACCTCACCGACGCCGGACTCGACCACAAAATCCTGCTCCGCTCCGACGGCACATCGGTGTACATGACCCAAGACATCGGCACGGCCAAACTCCGCTACCAGGACTACCCCATCGACCGGATGATTTACGTTGTGGGAAACGAGCAGAACTACCACTTCCAGGTACTCTCCCTGTTGCTCGACCGGCTCGGCTTCAAGTGGGGTAAAGACCTGATACATTTCAGTTACGGCATGGTGGAACTCCCTGAGGGCAAAATGAAGTCGCGCGAGGGAACCGTGGTTGACGCCGACGACCTGATGGACGCGATGAACGCCACCGCCCGCGCGATGAGCGACGAGCGAAACGCCCTGGCCGACCTGCCAGCCGAGGAGCGTGACCAAGTGCTCGAAACCATCGGCCTCGGAGCGCTCAAATACTTCCTGCTCAAAGTGGACCCGCGCAAAAACATGGTGTTCGACCCCAAAGAATCCATCGACTTCAACGGCAACACCGGCCCATTCCTGCAATACACCTATGCGCGCATCCGATCCATCTTACGCAAAGCCGGGCAAGAAACGGTGCCTCCCGCCGGCGTCGCGCCCAATGACAAGGAAATCACCCTGATCCAACTCCTCGCCGACTTCCCCTCGACGGTAGCCGATGCCGGACACAACTACAGCCCCGCCCTTGTGGCCAACTACGCCTACGAACTGGCCAAGAACTTCAACCAGTATTACCACGACTACTCCATTCTCCGCGAGCAGGACGACGCCACCCGCGCCATGCGCCTGAGCCTGGCACGCACCGTGGCCGACGTGCTTCGACGCGCCGTGAGCCTGCTCGGAATGGAAATGCCCGAGCGAATGTGACCTTTGGCACGGTTTTTGCTGTATTGGAGAATATACACCGACAATCAAATCACCTTATAACTATGAACAACTACATCAACAACGCTCCCCAAGGCTACTCCACGGCCGCTCAAGCGCAAAGCGAACTCTCGCTGCGCAATTATGTCGCCTCCGTGATGCGCCGTGTGTACGGCAAGATGTTCCTCGGTCTGCTCGCCACCGCCCTGACATCTGTGCTCGTGCTCAGCAACCAGACACTGATGAACATCTTTTTCAGCAACCCCATCGCATTCTGGGTGCTGGCCGCCGCCGAACTCGGCCTCGTGTTCTTCATCTCGGCACGCATCGACAAGTTGCAAACCGGCACTGCGACCGCCCTGTTCTATCTCTATAGCGTGCTCAACGGCGTCACCCTCACGCCCATTTTCTTAATCTATACCGGCTCGTCGATAGCCTTCACCTTCGCCATAACATCGGTCACCTTCGGCGCCATGGCCCTTTACGGCTACTTCACCAAGCAAGACCTGTCGAAGTTCGGCGCGATCCTGTTCATGGCCCTGATCGGACTGATCGTGTGCTCGATTGTGAACATCTTCCTCGGCAGCGACACCATGGGCTGGATCATCAGCATTGCCGGCGTGGCCATCTTCGTGGGCCTCACCGCCTGGGACAGCCAGAAAATCAAACGCATGGCCGAGATGACCGACCCCGGCCAAGCCGGAAAAGTGGCCACCATGGGCGCGCTGATGCTCTACCTCGACTTCATCAACCTGTTCATCTACCTGCTCCGAATCTTCGGAAGCCGCGACTAAGCCGACTTCACCACAGCCATACCGCCGGCCGCACATCCACAGCAACGTGCGGCCGGCATTTCCATCTCGGCGTAAATGAATAGCCAATCCTTGAAAACACAAAAGTCAGTCCGATTTTATTTTTTTATGATTTATTTGGCGGTTTAAAAAAAAATAGTCTAAATTTGCGGCATTGAATTGGAGTTGTGTTTACACTCCTCTATATTGAGCGGAATGTTTGTCGCAGTTAAAATCTAAAAAAAAAACAATATGTTATGACAGTGTTAATTAAAAGATCAGGGCATTCAGCCCTAACAAATGTTGGAGACTATCGAGTTCTCCTGACGAGTGTGAGCCACGGCGGCCCAATCTCCGGCAGTGATGGCGATGTGATTCTTGACCTGATGAATCATCGCATCGTCAAATACACTGCGGTTGATGTGCTTTACTTCCCATTGGAACAGAATGTGGTTTACTTTGACCAAAGCGCGAACCAGTTGCTGATGTGGACTGGTGTTGAAGTCGTTGCGATAGGCAGTGTGACCACTGTTAGCGGTGCGGCAGTTGACGTTTGGAACACCGGCACGTATGTCATTGCCACCGATATTACCACCACCCTTTCACCTGCACAGCATTCAGCGCTGATTTTTGAGGGAGGCGTGCTCCAAGCCGGTCTTATCGGTAATCAGACCGTTATCCAGGCTCCACCGATGAGAATTTTCGGCATTAACTGCCAAGTGAGTGGCTCCTTTGTTACCCAAGAGGCATATCCGGAGTGGTGGGGTGCGTTACCCTCGCCTGATAAAGTTCACGTATCCTCACCCTTAGACAATGATTGCTCAACCGCCATACAGGCTGCTTTCGACAGTTGCTTTGGTGTTATTCGCTTCTGCGCCGGATTCTATTATATTTCAAGGACACTTGAACTCAAAAAAATGAAAACCATCCGGATGATGGGTTTAGGTTTGCGGGATAATATCACATCCGGGAACGATTTTACCACAGTGATCTGGACCGAGCAGAACATCAACGTTCTTGAGGTTAATATCCCATACCAAGAAACGCTTAAGGGGCGATTACTGATTGAGGGAGGTGAAATTAATGTGCGCGCTTGTTCGTCTGATGCTGTAATGCCACAAAGCGAAACCGGAAATTGCTACGCCAGCAACGCCATCACTGTGTACGCAACCGGTATGATAGGCGGGAAAATCAATACTTCGCTGGTTGGACCTATTGATTACGTTGGAGTAAAAAACGTTGGAGAAGAGCCGAATGTGATTCAAGAAGTTGATTGGGAGCATAGCAATTGTCATCGCCCTACACTCCAAGAAGTGAGTACATACAATTACAAAGGTACCGGTATCCGCTTTACAGATGTCGGGGAAACGGTTGTTCATCCTAACTTATACTTATTCCATGTAGAAGGCACCATAGTAGGTTTCGGAAAAGGAATTGCAGTGAAATATGATTCGGATTATGCCGATATGACCTCGCTTCATGTGAATTGCTTTCTCGATCAATGTTTCATATATGTCAATGCCCCCTCACGAGCGTTTAATGGAGGTAAGTTGGAGGGGTCGATTCAGACGCGTAGTTTTAATGGGCATTACAATGGCACAGGCTTCTTACAGGCTTTAATTATTGGCGATTTTTCCGAAGCGTACATCAACCCGCGCATTTGGGACGCGTCAACAGATATTGATCTATTCCACTTCACCAAAAACAAAGACGTACGTTTCGGGCAAATAGCCATCGAAGTGATGAAAAGCCACTATCGGCGAATGGGAATGCCTGTAGAAAAGCTCGCGACTATTGTGAGCGATGAGCAAAGTTGTCTTTTAGGTTCAATGGGGCATCACGACTTGCAGCAGCTCAGCGCTGTAAACACCGTAATGCAATCGGATAACTTTATCCATTTCATCGACAATGACCTGCTTAGCATTGACAGAATTATACAAGGTTCAAGTTTCACGGTTGATCACGGCAACACGCTGCATGATTTCAAGATATTGAACAACAGCTCGCCTTTCGACCGGACAGGACTTTGCGTACAATTCTCAAACACAACTGACGACCCGGACGCATATCTCAGCATCATGTGTGACTTACGCCGGGCTGTTACCGGATTGGATGAAAGCACAAAACTGCAAATCCTCACCATTCATCTCAAGAACGCCGGATTCAAACATTTTCAGAGGCTGCTTGTCTTTATAGACGGAAATCAGTTCTATGGAGGCGAATACGCGAAGATACCTCTTGTATATAGTTTGAATGATATTGTAATACCCCTTCTCAACCGAATCAACTACGACACAAATGACCCATTCTACGGAAAAGATCAGTTCAAATTGGGACACCTTGAGTTGTACTTTGAAGGTCTTGTTATCGAAGGGGATAATGATCGCCCTCTATCAAATGTATGGGGTAACGAATGCTTTAAAGTCGCCATCGAAGGGCATTTTAACCGACGTGCGAAGAACAACATCTGGAGCGCTTCGGGCGGTGAACTCGGCAACCATATCAACAGATTCGGTAAACCCTACATCATAGGTACAAAGAGTTATAATGAATCACAGGCAATATCATACGACACACTCCAGTCGTTACCCTCTAATG
Source organism: uncultured Bacteroidales bacterium (assembly GCA_902772965.1). GTDB lineage: Bacteria > Bacteroidota > Bacteroidia > Bacteroidales > Muribaculaceae > Sodaliphilus. The sequence goes on from CACYCT010000141.1 coordinate 8,766, forward strand.
CCAGCATTGGCGCGATGGGCGTGGTGGCCGACACCTACCCCGTCGTGAATACCACCCAAGGCTGGGTAGTGCAGAACCTTATCGGCACGCTATCACAGATACAGTCCATCATGTCCTCTATCGGCACATTCTCCGTAGGACAAACCGCCGTGGCCACCAATCTGAACAAAATGATCTGGTGGACCGGAAGTTCATGGAAAGACGCTATGGGAAACATCGTTTCTTAACACCAAACCACAGAAGGGCATTGATGACCTCCGGATTCAGTGCCCCCACTGCTTTTTAAAGAGAAACTATCAAACGAATTACTCAACAATCATGAAACATTTTAAACTGATCATTTCGGTATTGCTGTCGCTCGCAGCGGTTCTGCCCGCCAACAGCCAGCAGGTAACCGACACGGCAAAGTATATGGACTTTCTTGTATTCAAGGTACTTGATGAACAAAAGCAAGAAGCCGCACTTGTGGGGTGGATTAAGCATCTCACCTATCCCGATTGGGAATGGGGTCCACAGTTCCCTGTTACTCAGGTGCTCACAATTCCCCAATCTTACGTCAAAGACGGAAAAGAGTACACCATGGTTGAAATTGGCGACAAGGCTCTTTACAGACTTGGGTTTATCGGAAACACCCAACGCTACACCGACTTTGCCCCCTCAAGAATCATCCTCCCGCCAACCATCCGGCGCATAGGTGATTACGCGCTCAATGTGCACGGGGGAGAGGAAGGTCTGCATGTCGTTGATGTGGACTTCCCCGAATCAGTTGAATACATCGGAGACTGTTGCCTCAACTTCAACCAGAGCGGAAGCGTCACTTTCCCGCCAAACCTGAAATATCTGGGTAAACATAATATCAGTGGCATCTGGATGGATAAAGTCACATTCCTTGGCAATGACTTTACCATTACTCCGCAAATGGTACACCCCGATTGCGAGTCTATCGAAACTTTGACCATCAGCGGGGAGAATATGACCATTGACGACAGCACTTTCCTATCTGACAGAATCAATACGCTCGAACTCGGCAAATATCCTGTCACGCTAAGAAAAGGAGCCTTCGGCAGCATTGCCGATTGGGATGGAAACGGCGGACGGGTGATTGTCCGTTGCCTTGAGCCTTACGAAATCCACTCCGACGCTTTCAGCGGAGAAACCTTCGGCAACGCCACACTCTACGTGCCCGAGGCTTCGCTCGAAGCATACAAGACCACAAAAGGATGGCAGAAGTTTGCCCACATTGAGCCCCTGCCCGACCAAAGCAAAATGGTCACCGAAAATCTCACTTGGACCTACTACGCCAAAACCTATGACGAGGCAATGCGCCTGCAACGCTACAACCTGCGCTTCAGCGGAACAACCACTATAGACGGCAAGGAATACGCCTGCGCATATCGCTACACAGGAAAAAATTTTGACCCGTCAGAACTCACTCCCTGCGCGTTCATCCGTCAAGACGGACCACGCGTGTACTGCCGACCGAATCCCGAATATGACCTCGCTGACGACCCCGCGCGACTTGACATCGGCGGAAACCTGCAGGCAGACGAGAACGGGGAAATCCTTCTCTATGACTTTACAAACAGAACCGCCATGCAAGCCATCTATGGCAGTGAACTCACCCAAAGGCAGGCGATCAGGATTCAAAACGTTGACCGTGACGCGTTCAACCTCAGTGAAAACCGGATTGTGGAGATGATTGGCTTTGACGCCGCAGACGACGGAGACCTGCTCAGCCCAATGGCACACAGCGGCGAAAACGGTATGGCTGGACTGATCTGTGTAAAAGAAAACAATACCGGAGCGGTAATCTACGGCGGCTCGGGAGAAAACACGTACAACAGCGAACAACAGTTCTTTGACATCACTAATCGTGACGACCGTGAATGGACCTACTTTGTCCACGACACCCAGCCCCGCTCTGCTTACAATCCGCGCCAACCTTTCGCGGGATACTACCATATCAGGTTAGTTAAAAGCGGTGAGCACGAAGCCAAAGCATATAGATACCAAGGCGAGTTCGACCCGGGCAGACTCACCCACGCCGCAACGCTCCGAACCGACCCGACAACCGGTAGAGTCTACTGCAATCCCAATCCCGACTACGTTTTGCAAGACTTTGACCGGCTGCTCACGCTCGGACTTTCGGTCACCTATAACCAATTCACAGGTGAAATGGAAGATGTGACATACGCTGAGACACTCGCTTGGGAATCGTTTGACCAAATGGAAGAACAACCGGACAGAAACACTTCCATCCAAATCATTGACGGAGCATATCGCCGCGTGTGCGATAATGGCAGAACGCTCAAATATATCGAAGGATTAGGCCCCGAAAGCAACAACCGACTGGGAAATCGCGACATAACCCAAGACCTGATCGGGCGACAATGGAACTCGCAGACCGAAGGAGGACTGTGCTTCATCACCGACCTCGAAGGCAACCACGTGTATGAAGGACACTTCGCGGACTTTTACCGAAACGACCTCAACAAGGACGGCACTGTTGACGTGGCCGACATCAATATGCTCATCGAGGCGTGCGTCAATCCCGCGGCCCTTCCCGACGGCATCAACGCCGACACCAACCGCGACGGACGCGTAGACGTGGGCGACATCAACCACATCATCAACACCATGCTCGGCAAGTAAAGGCAAGTTATAACAATATCCCGGAAGATAGGAATTATAGGACACCGCAACTATAGTTCCTATCTTTCTCATAAACCCTATTTCCCGAGTCACACAATAAAAACCGGAATTTGCAGTTTATATAAGTAGCAATTACATCTACACCCAAGCAAACACCATGCAAATTCGACATCTGACCATAGTTCTCGCGCTCGCGCTGACCCTTTGCGCCGCCGCGCAAGACGACATCAAAAACACCGAGTTCAACCCCGTCACCACTGGCGTGGCCTCGCTGAGTATCACCCCCGACGCGCGAGGTGCCTCGATGGGTGACCTCGGCGCCGCCACCGACCCCGACGCCAACTCCCAGTTCTGGAATCCGTCGAAATACGCCTTCGCCTACAGCCAAGCCGGAGTCTCGCTCAGTTACACCCCGTGGCTGCGGAAAATCGTCAACGACATCTTCCTGGCAAACCTTGCCGGATACTGGAAAATCGGCTCGAACGACAACCAGGCCGTCTCGGCCTCGCTGAGATACTTCTCCCTCGGTGAGGTGCAGTCGACCGACGCCGGAGGTGCCACCGTAGGCTCAATCAACCCCTTTGAAATGGCCTTCGACGTGGGCTACTCCCGCAAACTGAGTGAGAAATTCTCCATGGGTGTCGCCCTGAGATACATCTACTCCGACCTCGGCTACGGCTCGATGAACACCGGTGGCGATGACAACTCCAAAGGCGCCTCGGCCTTCGCCGCCGACCTCTCGGCATTCTTCAACACATACCCCATGATCGGACGCAACGAGTGCCAATGGTCGTTCGGACTGAACATCAGCAACATCGGTTCCAAAATCTCCTACAACGGCGGCAACGAACCCGCTTTCCTGCCCGCCAACATCAAACTCGGAACCGCATTCACCTTCCCTCTGGCCGACTACCACAACCTCACCCTCGGCCTCGACATCAACAAACTGCTCGTGCCCGCCAAACCGCGGCAACAAGACTTCAGCGACAACCTCGCCTACGAGGAAGCGCTGCAGGCATGGCGCGACAAATCGTCAATCTCAGGTATCTTCGACTCCTTTAAAGACCAACCGTTCAAGCGCATGACATACTCGCTCGGTGCCGAATACGCCTACAACCAGCAGTTCTTCCTCCGCGGAGGTTACTACTACGAAAGCAAGTTCAACGGCAACCGCCAGTACTTCGGCCTCGGAGCGGGCTTCTCCCTGAATGTGATCCGCCTCGACGCCGGCTACATCATCGCCACGGCGCAGAACTCACCGCTCGACCAGACACTCCGATTCACCCTCTCGTTCGACCTTGACGGAATCAAGAACCTCTTCAACCGATAAGCACCATGAGAATCGGAATGGGATACGACGTGCACCGACTCGTGGAAGGCCGACCCCTCCACCTCGGAGGCATACAGATTGACCACCACCTCGGGCTGCTCGGCCACTCCGACGCCGATGTGGCCATCCACGCGCTGTGCGACGCCCTGCTCGGCGCCGCCGCGTTGCGTGACATAGGATTCCACTTCCCCGACTCCGACCCCAAATACAAAGGAATCGACAGCCGGGAACTGCTCCGGAACGTGGCCCGACTGCTCGACCGGAACGGTTACACCATCGGCAACTGCGACATCACCATCTGCGCCGAGCAACCCAAAATCAACCCGCACATACCCGCCATGACCGGGCAACTCGCCCAATGCCTCAACTGCCACCCGTCGCAAATCTCCATCAAAGCCACCACTACCGAAACACTCGGCTTCACCGGACGGCAAGAAGGCATCGCCGCCTACGCTGTGGCGCTGATCAACGAAAAAAACTGACACCCCCTATTGCCCGATTACGAAAAAGGTCGTAAATTTGTAGGCTCAAAATACCTAACCAACCCGAACCCTCACCACACAAGCCACCATGCGCCGATATATCACCCTCACCATTGCCCTGCTCGCCTGCCTCGCCTCGCAGGCCATCACTGTAGTCAACGACGTGCCCGGACAACTTAGCGAAAAAATCGATAACCCAGAATCCGTAACAGTGCTATACCTGAGCGGAACCATCGACGCGCGTGACTTGCACTTCATGGCTGAGAAACTCACCAACGTTTACTACTTTGACCTGCAAAAAGTGAACATCGCCGCCTACGAAACAGCCGAACCCCTCTTTGCCAACGTCACACAATATCCCGCAAACGAAATCCCGACAGCAACCTTTGCCGGAAACCTGAAAATCACCGACCTTTACCTGCCGAAAACCGTTACACGAATCGGAGAGGCAGCTATGGCCGGTTGCACCGCACTTAGCAGGCTCACACTTCCCGTTGACTTGAACACACTCGGCGACTACACCTTCGCCGACTGTCCGTTCCTGCGAAATGTGACCCTGCCGCAAAACCTCACCTACATCGGACAAGGCGCCTTCCTGCGTAATATCCGCCTCCACACCATCGGCTTCGCCGACCTCAACAACCCACCCGCCGTGAACATCGCCGACGACGCCTTCGCCGGATGTACCGACCTGATTAACGTCAACCTCGGCAACCGGATCACATCAATCGGAAACGAAGCCTTCTCGCGAACCAAAATCGCAACCGACATCTTAGCAAACCAAACCGCGCTGAGCCAAATCGGCGACTTCGCGTTTTACGACACCGAACTCACTTCGGCCAACCTGCCGCAATCGCTCAAGCGCGTCGGTAACGGAGCATTCATGCTCAACACCAAACTCGCCTCCTTAACCATGCCGGCCAACATCACCATCATTCCGGCATACCTCGCTACGGAAAACTCCGCTCTAACGAGACTCGACATTTCCAAAACCCAGGCCGACACCATCGCCGAGCGCGCGTTCTACAACCTCACCGCGCTCACATCACTCCATATCCCCGCCACAACATCTTACATCGCCTCGGAAGCCATGGCCGGCCTCAATGCGCTGCAACGTCTGCAAGTGGATGCCAGCCAAGTGCCCGATCTGGGCGAGAACGTCTGGGCAGGTGTCAATCAGCCCGCCGTGACGCTCACCGTACCCAACGCCGCCATTGAGGCATACAAGGCCGCCGAACAGTGGAAAGAGTTCACCTTCGGGGACGCATTCGTGCTCGGCGACGTCAACAACGACGGAAAAGTCGATGTCGGCGACCTCAACGACATCATCAACTACCTGCTCGGCAAGAACCCGCAACCGTTCAATCTGCAGGCCGCCGACATCACCGGAGACGGAAAAGTCGATATCGGCGACCTCAACGGAGAAACCAACCTGATTCTCAACCGCGCCATGAACGCGCCCGCACTTGTTGAGCCCAACACCGGCGACGTCATCACCATCGACGACTTCTCAATCCAAGCCGGAGAGCAGCGCACCGTTGAAATCCGCCTCGACAACTCGGCCAACTACGCCGCCCTGCAATGCGCCATCAACCTGCCCGACGGACTGACACTCGTGCAAGGCACCGTCAAACAAACCGCCCGCACGGAAACCCACCAAATCGCACTCACCTGCCGCGACGGGCAAATCCGACTGCTCGCCTACAACAACCAGGCCAACGAAATCACCGGAAACGCCGGAGACGCCATCATCCGACTCACCCTCGCCGCCGACGAACAACTCCCGCAAGAATCCACCATCGAGATCAACCAAGTGGCACTGGCGCAAAACAACGGCGAGACACGCTACGCCCAACCGACCCAAACCCTCGTCAACCGAACCACCACCGGAGTTGAAGACCTCACCGCCGCCACAGCGCGCGTCTATGCACTCAACCAGGTGCTCTACATCGACTCGCCCGCTGCGACAACGGCGCAAATCGTGGCCACCAACGGAACATCATCCACAATTCAACTCAACGCCGGAACAAACACCGTTACAGGCCTCGCAACCGGCATTTACATCGTCCGTATCGACCAACGCTCTTTCAAGGTGCTCGTCAAGTAACTCACCGCCGCGCTCTTTGACCCATGCACCCAAATACGCCTCAAAAACAATAAAACACGCTAAGGGTTGACCCGAATCGGAACAACCCTTAGCACTTTTTCTGATACTATGGGAAAAAACAAACTCCGCAAATTCGCCGAAATGAGCCAAATGGACTGCGTCTACCAGTTCCCGTGGGCACAACTGCAGCAAACCGGATGCCCCATGCGGGGACACTGGGCAGAACTCTGCTTCCACAACAACAACCCGATTGTGCTCGAACTCGGCTGCGGACGCGGAGAATACGCCGTAGGGCTCGGCACACGCTTCCCTGAACGCAACTTCATCGGAATCGACATCAAGGGCGCGCGCATGTGGACCGGAGCACGCCAAGTGACCGAGCGAAACATCACCAATGTGGCCTTTCTCAGAACAAGCATAGAGCTGTTGCCGATGCTGTTCGCTCCCGACGAGGTGAGCGAAATATGGATTACCTTTCCCGATCCGCAGATGAAAAAGGTGAACAAGCGACTCACCTCCACACGATTCATGAAACTCTACCGGCAAATACTCGTCAATGGCGGAATCATCAACCTAAAAACCGACTCGCCCTTCCTGTACACCTACACCCGCGAGATGGTTCTGCACAACAACCTGCCCATCGACGTTGACACTGCCGACCTCTACGCCGACCGGCCCGACGACACCCTGCTGCAAATCCAAACCTACTACGAGCAGCAATGGCTCAGCCGGGGGCTGACAATCAAATACCTCCGCTTCGCCCTACCCCACGCTCCCGTCCTGTCGGAACCGGAAATCGACATCGAGCCGGACAACTACCGATCCTACCACCGAGACCAAATCAGCCAAATCAACCCATAATACCCCCGACATATGGAACTTTATCCCAACCTGATACTCCAAGCCTTGTCCACCGTTCGCTATCCCGGCACGGGAAAAAACATCGTTGAGATGGGCATGGTGGCCGACGACATCCGTATCGACGGCCGCCGCGTGAGTTTCTCCCTGCGGTTCGACCGCGCGACCGACCCGTTCATCAAATCCGTGGTCCGCGCCGCCGAAACGGCCATCACAACCCACATCAGCCCCGATATCGACATCCGCGGAAACATTGCCGTCGTCACACCCGACCCCGAAAAGAAACCCGCCGAACAACCCATCTTGCCTGATGTGAGAAACATCATCGCCGTTTCCAGCGGAAAAGGCGGCGTGGGCAAGTCCACAGTAGCCGTCAACCTCGCCGTGGCACTCGCCGCGCAAGGCTACGCCGTCGGACTGCTCGACGCCGACATCTTCGGTCCGTCGATGCCCAAAATGCTCGGCCTTGAAGGAGAACAACTGTATATGAGAACCGATGACAACGGACGCAACCTGATCATTCCCGCCGAGAAATACGGCATCAAAATGCTCTCCATCGGATTCCTTGTTGAACCCGACAAAGCCGTGCTCTGGCGTGGAGCCATGGCCAGCAACGCCCTGCGCCAACTCATCACCGAAGCCGACTGGGGCGCGCTCGACTACCTGCTCATCGACCTGCCCCCGGGCACTTCCGACATCCACCTCACACTCGTGCAAACCGTTGCCCTGACCGGTGCCATCGTGGTCACCACACCGCAAGAGGTCGCCCTGGCCGACGCCCGGAAAGGAATCTCCATGTTCACGGGCGAGCGCGTGGGCGTACCCGTGCTCGGAATCGTGGAGAACATGTCGTGGTTCACCCCCGCGGCTCACCCCGACGAGCAATATTTCATCTTCGGACGCGATGGCGGAAAAAACCTGGCCGAGAAGATGAACGTGCCCCTGCTGGGACAGATTCCCCTCGTGGCAAGCATCTGCCGCAGCGGAGACGACGGCACACCGGTTGCGATGTCCAACAGCGTTTCCGGAGCGGCATTCTCCGAACTGGCCCAACGCACCATCGATGCCATTGACCGCCGCAACAACACCCAGCCGCCCACACAACGAGTTCAGACACACTAACGCGGGCAGAAATCATACTGCGATAAGAGGTGGAGCGCGATGCGCCCCACCTCAAAATTATACTGTTATCGTTAAACAGATTAGGGTAAGATTGTTATATAACGCTGAGTGGAATTCAGCACACTGTTTATGAGATGTATTTTTTCAGGTCTTCCTCAACGGTGGTGATTGTGCCGAGGCCAAAGTTTTCAACAAGCACCTTTAGCACACCCTCCGATACGAAGCCGGGCAGCGTCGGGCCGATGTGGATGTTCTTCACACCCAACGAAAGCAATGCCAACAGCACGATGACCGCTTTTTGTTCATACCAAGCGATGTTGAAGAAGATGGGGAGGTCGTTGATGTCATTGGCACCGAAGATTTCTTTCAGTTTCAAGGCAACTACCGCCCACGAGTAGGAGTCGTTGCACTGGCCGGCATCAAGCACGCGAGGTATTCCTCCGATGTCTCCCAAACCGAGTTTGTTGTACTTATACTTGGCGCAGCCACTGGTCAGGATAACCACATCGTTGGGCAAAGCCTTGGCAAACTCCTCGTAATAGCTTCGGCTCTTCATACGTCCGTCACAGCCACTCATCACCACGAACTTACGAATGGCACCCGACTTGACAGCCTCCACTACCTTGTCGGCCAAGGCAAATACTTGCGCATGGGCAAATCCACCGATGATTTCGCCTTGCTCTATCTCCGTGGGCGGCTGACATTGACGTGCCAAAGCAATCACCTCGGAGAAGTCTTTATGCCCGTTTGCATCTTCGGCAATGTGTTTCCATCCGGGGAAGCCTGTCGAATTGGTTGTGAACACGCGGTCGTTGTAGGTTGCTGTGGGCAGCGGCGGAACGATGCAGTTGGTGGTAAATACAATAGGACCGTTAAAGGAAGCGAATTCCTCACGCTGTTTCCACCAAGCATTGCCATAGTTACCGGCGAGGTGTTTGTACTTTTTCAGTTCGGGATAATAATGGGCCGAAAGCATCTCGCTGTGGGTGTAGACATCGATGCCGGTACCCTCGGTTTGTTCCAAGAGTTGCTTGAGGTCGGCCAAGTCATGACCGGAGATGAGGATGCCCGGATTTCGACGCGTTCCGATGTTGACACTTGTAATTTCCGGGTTGCCGAAAGCCGAGGTGTTGGCATCATCAAGCAGTGCCATAACCTTTACTCCGTATTCGCCGGTTTTTAGCACTGTGGCCAGCAATTCTTCCATCTCAGCGTGGGGATTGGTAATCAAGCTGAGAGCCTCACACATAAAATCGAGAATCGTTGTGTCGCGTTTTCCCAATCGGGCGGCATGCTCGTAATAGGCCGACATTCCCTTCAGACCGAGTGTGGTTAACTCTTTGAGAGAACGCAGGTCTGCATGCTCGTTGCGCAATATTGACTCACGTACACTTTCGGCCTCATAGTCTTCTCGGCCTCCAGCCCAACGTATTTCTTGATAGTCGGGCAAAACGACACCCTCAGCAGTAGCCTGATTGACCAATGTTTGCTTGATGGAAATGCCCTTGTCAATTTTCTGTAAAAGGGCGGCATCGTCAAAATTGGCATTGGTGATGGTGGCGAAAAGCGAATCAACGATGAATTCCCCCGTCGCCTCGTCGCAGTGATGGCCGGCACGATTGAGTGCGTGCTGAATGGTTCCTATGCCACGAACCACGCTGATGAGAAGGTCTTGCCACCGGGCGGTTTCCGGCTGTTTTCCACATACACCTTTAATGGTGCATCCTGTTCCCTTTGCCGTTTCTTGACATTGGAAACAGAACATCTTGTTGACTTCCATAATGTTTTGTTTTTGTGATGAAAAAAAGAGTTATCAAAATTATGGAATTTTGGATGTTATGATTGTAACAAATGTTACATTTTACTTTCTTTAACGAGATTTCAGCACGATACCGTCAATCGCCCGTTCAATAATGCCGTCGTTCTTCAAATCAGACAGTACGCGCGAAAGCGATGGACGGGCTATTCCCAATTCTTTCGCTAACCACTCCACGCTGTCGATTCGATGATGCTTACTCAGATACTTTATCACCCGTTCTCTCAACGACAGCAGGGTTAAGTCATTTAATCGTTGAGATAGGTGTTGGCAACGGTCGGAGATGATTTCGATGAAATTCATCATCAGTTGTGGGTCATAAAGCATCCGGTCGCGGAGCGTGGATTTGTGGATATAGAGCAACGAGCAGTCTGTCTTGGCTATCACATTCACAGGGAAATGGCTGTTTTTCGCAAAGATAAAGGCTGGAGCCAGCATAATAGGTCCGGTAAGGGTTGCGACAACGATTTCCTTTCCGTCAGGATTTGTCATACTGCTATAAACAGTTCCCTCAACGAGAATCACGGCTTCTTTCAGTTTGTCACCCATATGGGCAATGTGCGTTCCTTCTTTCTTGTGTCGCAACCGGTGAGTCGCCGAAGCCGTCAACTCCTCCAGTGTATTCTGCTTGCATCCTTTAAATGCAGCAGCCATACTCAACAGTTCTATAAGATAATCATTCATCTTATGGATTTTATAATTTGAAGAACTTTAAAACAAGTAAGCAAAAACCGCCCTGCTTTGCAGAACGGTCTTGCGGAGTGAGGGAGATTCGAACTCCCGAACCGCTTTTGACGGTTACACGCTTTCCAGGCGTGCCTCTTCAGCCACTCGAGCATCA
>CACYCT010000142.1 GCA_902772965.1 uncultured Bacteroidales bacterium
CCGTTTATTATCTGTTACTGGTTTATATTTCTTTAAACATCAATTGACTAAATAATTTTGATGAACATATTACCGTCCGTACGACAGAGTTTATGCAGTAGGTGTAGCACAGCGGAACGCTGTGTCCGGAACGACCTCCACCACCCCATACGACAGTGGCACAGGGTGCAGCACACAATCAAAAGAATAGCGTCGGAGACGCGGGCGGGTCGAAGACCCGACTTCAATAAAAGACCATGCCAGTACCTCGAAGAGGTGCGCAGCTTGGTCATGGCGCTATCTAAGGGAACGTGCCTCGAAGAGGAACTACAACAGGAAATATACGACGATGGGTGCAAAAATCTATTTCGTAATCATCAGGCTACCGGCGAGGTTCTACCTCTTTCGAGGTAGCTTCGTCTGTGTGTCTCGCATCCCCACATAGTCCGCTGGCGCGTCCAATGTGGGGTTAAAGAAGTGACTACCTCTATCGAGGTGTTAAAAGGATGAAAACCAATGGGAGTAATCCGAGAGTCGGAGTAATCGGAGTAGTCTGAGTAATCGGAGAAATCTGACACTGACCGGTTTGCTTGTAACGGACACACGCCCCCGCCCATCCATGCTCACAGCTATGCCGTGGCCGGCGCAGGTGCTTATCGTCTTGGGTGTTGAAAGCGTCGTCGGGTATCTCAGTCCAGCGGTTTGGATTCAAGATGTTTTGAATGCCTTCAATGGTCACGTTGCGGTATCCTTTTCCCGTGATGTATTCAAGAATCGACCGGATCTCGTCGGGATCGTCGGTGCGCCAGATAGTCTCACCGGTTGGGTCGACATACCTCAGCGGGTTGTTCAGGCAGTAGCTGTACCGGTTGAGGTTCTGAGTGTTGTCGGGTGCCTGCACGTAGGGGTCGGGGCTGAGGAATAGTCCGGCGGCGGGGTCATATGTACGAATTCTGTTCATCTCTTCTACAAATTGTGTTATTGATTGAGGAAATGTGTAATAACTATATGCAGGCATATCAAAAAGGCTATCCAGAACAAGGGGAACAGGAGGTGTATAGTGTTTTTATAACGGATATTCTTTTTCTCGTATTCCTCAATTATTCTCTTTCCTCTTTTTCCACCAAAGAAACAAATACAAAAGAATACAAAAAAGAATAATAATGTAAAACAAAACAAATGCACAGAATACTCTGGCGTGTAAAATAATAAACCGCATAAATGATTTTGTTTCAACAACTTTTCTAAAGATGATATAACAATAAGAAAAAGAAGAGTTGATGAAAATGTACAATATGTTATTCCTTGAAGAACAGTAGGAGGTGGATTCCTGACATCAAGAGAAAAGATATAGAAAATGAGTTTTATTATGTTTTTAATTTTTTCCATCATAAATCATGAAATTATGGAGTATATCTATTTTCCATATAATTATAAAATTGTTCCCCATATAAAGTATCAGCCAAACCTATTGCCGTAGAAATTGCTGGTCCAACAATCGGAATAAAATTAGCTCCGATGGTTAATCCAAATACTCCTGCTCGTAGTGCCGCACTTATAAACTGGCCTTCGGTAACATCTTGATATATATTATAACTTGTTACTCCAGCACTAACCGCAGTAAATCCATATGAAGCCCACTTCAATCCTTTTGCGTATTCTGCAATCTCCGGTGCCTGCACGTAAGGGTCGGGGCTGAGGAATCGTCCGGCGGCGGGGTCGTACAGGCGGGCGTTCATGTTGACCAGTCCGAGCAGGGTGAGGTGCTCGTGGCCGGTGAAGCCGCGTCCGAGCAGCGGCTCGGGCAGGCTGTCGGGCGAGTAAGGCCGCAGCGTGACCGGGTCGCGCAACTGTCCCCACGGGGTGTAGCTGAGCTCCTGCACAACGTTGCCGCCGCTGTCGACAAGGTGGGTCACCGAGCCGAGGTTGTCGCGCAGGATGTGAAGCAGTTTCCACCGGTCGCTGCCGTAGTCTTTGACCAGTGCGGCGGGCGCGTCATAGGCCGTACCGCCGAGCAGAAGCACGGACTTGGTTTGCGTTCCGGCGCTGTCGGCGCGCTCAAAGGTGGTGAGGCGGTCGCCGTAGTAATGCCGCGTTTCGGTACGGGTGCTGTCGCGCCGCAGCGTCATGGTGGCCCGGCAGCCGTCGGCGTGGTAGGTGAAGGTGGCTGTGTCCGCTGCTTCGGTGATGGTGTCGGGCAGGCTCAGGGCGTTGTAACGGATGCGCTGTTCGCGCGCGGGAATGAGCGGTGACGGATTCGGGATTTCGTTGAGGGCGTAGGGTCGGCTCTGGCCGTAGAGCAGCGAGCCGACGTCGGAGCGCGTGGTGATGTTGCCGTGGTTGTCATAGGTGTAGTGGGGAGGTTTTTCGATGAAATTTGATAATAGGTCAACGCAGTTCATGTCATTTCTATTTTAAAAAGCAAATAATGAATATATTTATCATGGCAATGTTTCCTGAAAATTATAGATAGGAAATTATGGTTTTTGTTAGAATTCCAATTAATCCAGGATAAGTTATTGAAATTGCCAAATTTAGCAGTATGTGAAAAATTAAATTTTCTATTTTATGAGTTCTATCGAAATATTCTATTATCCTAAAACCTTTCTGGTTATTTTTGTAATATTTATAAATCAAGCAAAAGATGATGGGGAAGATGATAATACTTATCATTAAATGTTTTTTGCTTCCAAAATCATATTCATAAAAGATTGATATTCCAAAATGCTGTCCAATAGCTATTATCACCATTTCTAAAGACATTAAAATAGAAATTGACATATAGAAACAAGCATTACTTATAGATGGATGAATATTACTCGGGTTACCTACATGTGTTACTGATAATAGGTAAAAATGTCTATCAAATATACTCATACGAATGGTTGTTATTAATTACCAAATCTTTTTTGCATATTATTATAAAATTCCTCCCCAACGCCTCAGCTACTGCTATACCGGTTGAAATCAAGAATCGACCGGATCTCGTCGGGATCGTCGGTGCGCCAGATGGCCTCACCGGTTGGGTCGACATACCTCAGCGGGTTGTTCAGGCAGTAGGTGTACCGGTTGAGATTCTGCGTGTTGTCGGGTGCCTGCACGTAGGGGTCGGGGCTGAGGAAGCGTCCGGCGGCGAGTTCCGGCTCGGTAATGTGCTGGTGTCGGGGCGCGGGTGAACGCGGCTGCTCTACCGCAACCTGGCGCGACACGCGATTTCCCGCCGCATCGTAATCATACACCACCACCTGCCACATGGCGGACAGCCAGCACAGAAACATAATTATTGTCAATTTCCAACGCATACGGCAAAGGTAGTATTTATTTTTGGATTATGAGCCGAAAAAAACACAAAAAAGACCCGCACATCGGGCAGATTCGACGCGCGGGAAAAGGGAAATGTGTTACTATATGTGGTTGGTTGAACTATTCGGGTTAAAGCATAACCTTGCTGGTGGTCACTTGTCCGTTGGCATGACGGGTAACAACGATGTTCACGCCTTCAAACGGAGTGGTGGCGCTGTGGCCTGCCATGTTGATGTAGGTTACTGAGGTGACGGCGCTTTCGGTGTTGAGGTTTTCAACCGCGGTGGCATCGTCTTTTTCGGCGTTGAGGACTTTGGTGGGGAACCAGTAGCGTGAATTGAGTTTAGTCGAGGAAACCACTTCACCATCGGCCGAGTAGATGTTGAACCAGTAGTTGGTCGAAGAGTAGGATTGGAAGGTGGCAACGAGGATTTGGCTTGTTGACGGATCCACTTCCACGCAGTGGCCATACATTTGCTGACGGCCGTCGAAGGTGATGAATTTCTCGGTGAAAGTCTCGGTGTCAAAGTCGTATTTGCAAAGATAATTGGTGCCTTCTCCGGGGCTGTAAACTATGGTGTGTGTTCCTGGAATCACGACGGGCTGGCAGGGTTTGGGAGTGAACCAGAAGTTGGTCGAGGCCATGGGCACAGTGTAGGTTTTCTCCACTTCACCGGCTTCGGAGATCTTGACAAACTGCTCGGTGTCGGTGTCCGAGGGTGTTCCCCAGGTGCAGCTGTTGCAGGCTCCGTAGAGTGCGCCGTCCATTTCAAACACGCTCACAAGGCTGGGAACTTCGATGGTTTTGCTCACAGCGTTGGTGGCGGGGTCGATCACCATGATTTTGTCGGGGCAGGCCACATAGACCATACCGTTGAGAACCACCATGTCGCCTGAGCCGGGGCTGTAGGTTCCGGCTTCGGGGTCGCTCGAACCTTCAACGATACCGATCTTCTCGAAAGAAGTCAGGTCGTAGGCGTATACGCCCAAGTTTGTGCCAACGAAGAACTTGTCGGCCTCGGGAACGACTGCGATGCCGCGTGTGTCGGCCGATCCGTCGATTTCGGCCTGCGACGTGAGTGTGGCGAGGGTTTTGGCATCGGCCACCACAAGGCGTCCGCCGTTGCCGAAGTTCTGTTTCGAGCACACAAAGAGTTTTCCGTCGGCCACGGTGGCGAACTGCGGGGTCATGCCGAATGTGGCGCCTTCGTTTGCGGTTGCATAGACGTCATATTGCATTTCACCGGTTTTGGTGGAATAGAAGTTGAGCGGGCCGGAGCCGTTGCCATACTGGCCTTCGTTGACGATGAAGTAGCCGTTGGTGTACTGGGCCGAAGCGCCAAGACTGATGGCGATTGCGGCAAGGGATAGTAAGATTTTTTTCATTTCAGAAGCATTAAATTTATAAATCGGTTAAACGTTACAACTTAATGTCTGAGGAAAGAATCCGCCGCGAAATCGCTTGGCGTGTGGTTGCGTTGGCGGCCGGATGCGTCCCGGGTTGTGCCCATTTACGGGAGTCCTATTCCCGCCGGCCAACGATGCATAGAAATCAAAATCACGTGATTGTGACTACATCATTCTTTTCTGCCCGGTCCAAATTCCGCGTGGACCTTCCTCAGGCTCGTCGTGCAGGCAGGTCTTCTGACTTATCCCCGAGCGATTGTGCCTCGCGCCTTCCCGGTAATGATGTAGTCGTTTGTGGTGGATTACAACCAGTGGCGTCATGCGAAGCGGCTCAGTATGGGGGACTTACAGCAGCGGGTACTGTTCGGGATTCTCACCCGATTCCCTTTTGATTCCTCAACCCTTTCGGGCATTTGGAAACCTGACGCTTTCAAATTTCGCCACAAAATTACAACAAATTTTTCACCTGCAAGCAAGTATTACCCAAATTTTTCTCAAAAAAGTCATAAATGCCCAAAAAGGCCGATGACATATGCTGATGTGTTATCTGGGGAACTCTCCTGTTTTCCTGAACTCCGTTTATAGATGGGGTGTTTTTCCTTAAAAAATGGTTAAAATAACATTGAGCAGTGCTGCGCTCCAAAAGAACTTTGTATATTTGTAAGTTGTATCAAAAAATTACTTTAACACTATGGACAACGAAATCATCACCCCGCAGGAATACCTCGACATATGCCCCATCGCCGATAAGGATTTCCACAACGAAATGTCTATTCTCGTGGAGGAACCTTACTTTCAGAAAATTGTGTCGATGGTGCTGCCCAACTATAAGTTCAACGAGTTGAGGCAATTACTGCTCAGCCTGAACACCAAGCATGAGTTTCAGGTGAAAGTTATGCGTCCTTATATTGAAGGTTTGCTCGCGCGTACCACCCAGGGCATAACCTTCGACGGCCTCGAGGAAAACACCGACCCCGCGCTGCCTTGCACATTCATCACCAACCACCGCGACATCGTGCTCGACGTGACCCAACTCGGCTACATCCTGCTCAGTCAAGGCCGCCCATCATGCGAGGTGGCCATCGGAAGCAACCTGCTCGTTTACGACTGGATAAAAAAACTCGTCCGATTGAACAAAAGTTTCATCGTAAAACGCAATCTCGGACGTATTCAAACGCTTCAAGCCGCAATTCAACTTTCTGGCTATATCCGGTTCGCGGTCACCCAGAAACACGAATCAGTCTGGATTGCCCAGCGCGAAGGACGTTGCAAAGACAGCAACGACCGCACTCAGGAGAGCCTCGTGAAAATGCTCGCATTGGCCGAGCGCGAAAAAAATATGGTGGAGAGTTTGAAAGAACTCAACATCTGCCCGATCGCCATCAGTTACGAGTACGATCCAAACGACTACCTAAAGGCCAAAGAGTTCCTCATGCGAGACAAGAATCCCAACTGGAAAAAAAGTCCCGACGACGACCTGCTCAGCATGCGCACCGGACTGACCGGTCAGAAAGGCCACATCCACTACAGTTTCGCTCCATCAATCAACGCCCAACTCGATCTTATCCCCGAAGACCTCGACCGGATGCTCACAGTCAGCCGCATCTGCTCCATCATTGACCGTTCCATTCACCTCGGCTATAAGATTTTCAAAACCAATTATATCGCCCACGATATCCTCTTCGACAGTCGTGACTTCGCCGACAAATACACACCCGAAGAGAAAGAAGCCTTTACCTCATACTTGAGCGACCAAATCAGCAAAACCGACATCAAACTGAGCGAGTTCGACCGATACTATATGTACAACAAGATGCTCCAGATGTATTCCAATCCGCTCACCAACCAACTCGAGGCCCAGAAATAATCATATGAAAGTTCATTGGATAGCGTTAGGAGTCGTAGTGGCGATAAACTTGCTGCTCGATTTCCTGATTTATCGTTGGTTGAGCCGCCACGGATATAAAAAATTGTCTACGATTCACGCCACTGTATCGGTTGCTTTGCAAGGGTTACTCGCATTTGGCATGTCTCAGCCCTTTGGAGAGGCCTCCGTAGGCGATGGGCGATTGACGTTGGTGATGTGGCTGATGTGGATTTATTTCACGGTTTATGTGCCCAAGACGGTTGGGCTGATACTGGCCATCCCCACGTTGCTGCCGTTGCCGCGCGGCATGAAACGCGGAATTTCGCGTGTGGCCGCCGCGGTAGGTGTGCTATTGTTCGCCGTGATGTGGTATGGCACCGTCGTGACACCCTATAAGACCGAGATTCACGAAGTTACTCTAACCTCCCCCACCCTGCCCCCTGCCTTCAACGGCTACCGGATAGCGCACATCAGTGACCTCCATCTCGGAACATACGGCACTGACACAACTTTTGTGTCCCGTGTGGTGAAACAAATCAATGATTTGCGCCCCGATGTGGTGTGCTTTACCGGAGACCTCGTCAGCCGCCGCACCAGTGAGGCTCAACCATTCAAGACAGTTCTCTCACGCCTTCGTGCCAGCGATGGTGTAATCGCCATTCTCGGCAACCACGATTACGATGACTACGCCCGATGGCCCACCGAAGAAGAAAAGCGACGCGACCATGAGGCACTGTGCAACTTGCAGCGCGAAGCCGGGTGGAAATTACTGCTCAATCAGCCGCATATCGTGGTTCACAACACCGATACCCTCCTCTTCATCGGCGCGGAGAATTATGGCGAGGGCGCGTTCACGAACTATTGCGACATGAGCCACGCCTATCCCGACTCGGTGCAGCACCTGCCATACAAAATCCTGCTCCAGCACAACCCGGTGCAATGGCGTGAACAGATACTGCCCGAAACAGACATAGACCTAACCTTGAGCGGACACACCCACGCAATGCAGATAATCCTATCCTTCTTCGGCCGCCGTTGGTCGCCCGCTTCATGGCGCTATTCAGAATGGGGCGGACTCTACTACAACGGCAACCAGCATCTTTATGTCAACACCGGCCTCGGCATGGTTGGCGTTCCCATGCGAATCGGAGCCACACCAGAAATCACAATCATAACACTCAAGAAAGCGTCATGAACGACAAAATTGCCCAACTGATTTCAGCCGAACTCAATCTGCCTCTCGGAAAAGTTGCCGGAACCGCCTCCCTTCTTGCCGACGGTGCCACAATACCCTTTATCAGCCGCTATCGCAAAGAAGCAACCGGAGGGCTTGACGAACTCTCGATTCAGCAAATCGAGCAGCGGATGAAATACTACCAGGAACTTGAGCAGCGCCGAGCCACCATCCTCAAAACCATTGAGGCGCAAGACAAACTGACCCCCGAGTTAGCCGCCCGCATCAACACCTGCTACGACGCCACCACACTCGAAGACATCTATCTTCCCTATAAACCCAAGCGGAAAACACGCGCCGAAGCCGCGCGCAACCGCGGACTCGAGCCGTTGGCCAAAATCATTATGGCTCAACGCGAAGCGGATATAACCCAACAAGCCGAGCGTTTTATCACCGACGAAGTGCCCTCTGTCGGCGATGCCATTGCCGGAGCGCAAGACATCATCGCTGAGTGGGTGAGCGAAAACGAGCGCGTTCGGCAAACCGTCCGCACTGCGTTTCGTCGGGATGCCGTGTTGCAATCCTCTTTTATTAAAGGAAAAGAAATAGAAGGACGCAATTATGAGACGTATTACGACTTCCACCACCCCTTGCGGCGCGTCCAGTCACATCAGTTGCTCGCCATTCGGCGTGGTGAGAAAGAGGGATTCCTGCGCGTAAGCATCGGAATTGACGACGAGCGAACCCTCGACAACATCAGCCGCATTGTGGTAAAAGGGCATTCGGAATCCTCTGTACTTGTCGATGAGGCAGCCGAAGACGCTTTCAAACGTCTCGTAAAACCTTCTATTGAAACCGAGTTCGCCGCCATCAGCAAGGAAAAAGCCGACACAGAGGCCATCGACCTTTTCGCACAAAACGTGCGCCAACTGCTCTTTGCTCCACCCTTGGGCCGAAAACGGATTATGGCCCTTGACCCGGGATTCAGAACGGGTTGCAAAGTGGTGTGCCTTGACGAACAGGGAAATCTGCTCCACCATGATGTGATCTATCCCGTCGCTCCCAACTATGACATAGAAGGTGCCACCGAAACGGTTACAAAACTTGTGGAAAAGTATCACATCGACGCCTTCGCGCTCGGCAACGGAACCGCCTCCCGTGAGACAGAACGCTTTTTGCGTCGCCTCCGCCTTGACCGAAACGTGGAAATCCATATCGTGAACGAAAGCGGCGCCTCGATCTATTCAGCCTCCAAAGTGGCACGCGATGAGTTCCCGAACGAGGACGTGACTGTGCGCGGAGCGGTTTCCATCGGTCGCCGGCTACTCGACCCGTTGGCCGAACTCGTTAAAATCGACCCCAAGTCAATCGGCGTGGGACAGTATCAGCACGACGTGGACCAGACCCGACTTCGCGACGCGCTGAGTTTCACCGTCGAGAGTTGCGTCAACAGCGTTGGAGTCAACGTCAACACTGCCAGCAAGGAACTCCTCACCTACGTTGCCGGTCTCGGGCCGACCATAGCCCAGAACATCGTCACATACCGTGCCGAACATGGACCGTTCACTTCACGCCGCGACCTGCTTGACGTGCCCAAACTCGGTCCGAAAACATTCACCCAAGCGGCAGGATTCCTTCGTGTGCCCGAAAGTCACAACGCACTCGACAATTCCGCCGTTCACCCAGAGCGGTACGCCCTCGTTGAGCGGATGGCGCATGACTGCGGTTGCAGCGTTGACCAACTCATAGCCTCACCCGAGCAACGCGCCCGAATCGACATACGGCAATACATCGGTTCCGACGTAGGTGAACCGACACTACTTGATATCATGCGCGAACTCGACAAACCCGGACGTGATCCCCGCGCCGGTGCCGACCAAATCGAGTTTGACGAGAATATCACCGACATCAAGCATCTCACCGTAGGCTTGGAACTCAACGGAAAAGTGACCAACATCACCCAGTTTGGCGCCTTTGTCGACATCGGTGTTCACAAAGAAGGATTGGTTCATGTTTCGCAGTTGGCTGAGCGACGCGTCAGTTCGCCCGCTCAGGTGGTGAAACTCGGACAAATAGTCCGTGTCCGTGTCACCTCTGTTGACCTCGAACGCGGCCGTATTGGCTTAAGTATGAAAGGATTGAATAATTAGAAACCCTATTAAGCACATATAATCGAAGATTTGCTGATATTTCTATTTATTTGTAACTTTGCCGTTTGAAACAGAACTCCAACTATGAAGGAACGATTCTTTAACACCGCCGGACCGAATGTCCCCACCACGCAATATACGCTTGACCCACTGAGCCGTATAGACTTGGATGAGATGCTTGAGTATATCGATCAAGGCAAATATTTCATCTTGCACGCCCCGCGTCAGACGGGTAAGACATCGTGCCTGCTCGCTCTGCGCGATTACCTGAACGAGCGGGGCGACTACATCGCCGTATACGCCAATATTGAGGGGGGACAAGCGGCACGTAATGATGTGGATACAGTTATTACCGGTGTTTGTAAATCAATCGCTTTGCGAACTGCCAACATCATTGATCAGCAAATGCCTATTGGACTTTTAGCCCAAGTCAATGATGACAGTAGCAGCACTAAGTTGTCAACTTATTTGACGATACTTTGTAAGGCGTTACCCAAACCCCTTGTATTGTTTATCGATGAGATCGACTCGTTGGTTGGCGATCCGTTGGTGAGCGTGCTGCGGCAGATTCGTTCCGGTTACGACGAGCGTCCGGCGCGGTTTCCGCAAACG
>CACYCT010000143.1 GCA_902772965.1 uncultured Bacteroidales bacterium
AAGTTGCACCTTAAATTCCTTAATCTCCCTAACCTCCTTATTTTCCTTATTACCCTTAAAAATCAAGAATCCCCCTCCCGAAAAACCGAAATTCGACAAAAATACATTACCTTTGCCATCTAAAACACACTCGCACACTATGCCAACCCCAGAACAAAATATAAATCAGGCCGACCAGTACCTCATCGAAGAGGCGTTTCAGCGTCTGCTCAGCGGCTACCTTAACAGTGGCCACCGGCGACACGTCGAAATCATTCAAGACGCTTTCGCCTTCGCGCGGAAAGCCCATCACGGCGTGCGCCGGCGTTCCGGCGAACCCTATATCCTCCACCCCATCGCCGTGGCAACCATCGTGAGCCAGGAAATCGGCCTCGGATCCACGTCCATCTGCGCCGCCCTGCTCCACGACGTGGTCGAAGACACTGACTACACCGTTGACGACATCAAAGCCCGATTCGGAGAGAAAATCGCACAAATCGTTGACGGACTCACCAAAATCTCCGGTGTCCACTTCGGAGAACACGTCTCACAACAGGCGGAGAACTACCGCAAACTGCTCCTGACGATGAGCACCGACATCCGCGTCGTGCTCGTCAAGATGGCCGACCGGCTGCACAACATGCGGACACTCGCCGCCATGCCGCCACAAAAACAATACAAAGTGGCCGGAGAAACGCTCTACGTCTACGCCCCGCTCGCGCAGCGACTCGGACTGTTCGCAATAAAAACGGAGTTTGAGGACCTCGCCTTCCACTACGAGCACCCCGACATTCACGCTTCCATTCAAAGCCAACTCGACCAGTCGGCCGTGCACCGCGAGCAACTCTTCTCCCGATTCTCCACCCCTATCAGGAACCGACTTGACGCCATCGGACTCCAATACGAGTTCAAAGCACGCGTCAAGTCGTGCTACTCCATATGGAAAAAAATGGAAACCAAGCACATACCGCTCAACGAGGTGTATGACCTCTACGCCGCGAGAATCGTATTCGAATGCCCCGACGACGGCGACGAGGTGGGCACATGCTGGAAAATCTATCAAATCATCACATCGCTCTATCCCCCGCACCCCGACCGTACACGCGACTGGCTCGTGCAGCCCAAAGCCAACGGATACAGGGCACTGCACCTCACCGTTATGGGACCCGACGGCGATTGGGTGGAAGTCCAGATTCGTTCCCGGAAAATGGACGAGATCGCCGAGCGCGGCCTTGCCGCCCACTGGAAATACAAAATCGGGGAAACCAACGAGGAGGCCGAACTCACCGGATGGCTGCAGACCATCAACGACATCTTGCACAATCCCGAGCCTAACGCCATCGATTTTCTCGACTCCATCAAACTCAACCTCTGGACAAGCGAAATCACCGTCTTCACCCCGAAAGGTGAAATGATGAAGATGCCCAACGGCGCAACCGTGCTCGACTTCGCATTCTGCCTCCACACCGAACTCGGAACGCACTGTATCGCCGGAAAAATCAACCACAAACTCGTCCCCCTCTCCAAAGAACTCGCCGGAGGCGACCAGGTGGAAATCATCACCTCAAAAACACAGCAGCCCAAATCCGAGTGGATCAACTTTGTCCACACCGCAAAAGCGAAAACACGCCTCCGGGCAGCGCTCAGACACGACCGGCGTATGATCATCGACCAGGGGGAACAGGCGCTCCGCCAGCAATTCCGGCAACTCAACATTGAACTCACCTCCGAGCGACTCACCAAACTCATCTCCACCATACACGCGAAAAACAAAGACGACCTCTTCTTTATGATCGGTAACAACGACGTTACCATCTCCGAGAACACCATAAAGCAACTCGACCGCCCCGCCGGAGGACGTTTCTCGCGACTGTGGCGAAACCCCTTCGCTTCCAGAAAAGACGGGCACAGCGAGGACAATACGCCCCAGACACCGCAAAAAGTTGACACACGGCAAGTCTACCGCCTCATCACCGACGGAAACCACTCCAACTATAAAATCGCCACCTGCTGCCACCCCATCCCCGGCGACGACGTGCTCGGATATGTCAACGAAGCCGGCGAGGTAATCGTGCACAAACTCGACTGCCCCACCGCCATGCGCCTGAAAAACGTTGACGGAAGCCGCCTCGTCCAGACACGTTGGGACACCACATCAGCACGTTTCCCCGCCTCGATACACGTCGAGGGTATCGACCGGCTCGGAATCCTGCAGGAAATCATCTACATCATCTCCACCAACATGGCCATCAACATGCGCCGCCTGAACATCACTGCCGAGGAAGGCGTGTTTATGTGCGACCTCGATGTGCTCATCTCCGACGTGAGCGTGGTGAACAACTTGTGCAAACGCCTCAAAAACGTTGAAGGAGTCAACAACGCCGTCAGAAACAACTGATAACCCACACTACGGAACTATGAAATCGAACCGCTACCATATCTACGTCTTGTCCATGGTGCTCGCGGCTACGGCAATCATAAGTGTCGTGCTCTATATCCTGCCCCACCGAGCCACCTCGTTCGACTTCTCACGCGAAGTGGGACGACCGTGGACACACACCACGCTCATCGCGCCCGTCGAACTCGAACTCACACTCTCCGACGAGCAGGCACAGCACATCCGTGACAGTGTTGAGCAACACTTCATGGACAAGTACTTTTACTACGACCCCGCCGTGGCCGAACAGCAAATCAAGCGACTCGACTCCATCACAACCCTTACACCATCGGCAAGGCAGCAGGTGAAAGCCATTTTCCGCCAGGTCTACGCCAGCCGGATACTCGAAACAAACACAGCCGACTCCATGCGCCACTACCGGATCACGACCATCAAACTCCGCGACCCGGCCAACGAGCGGCAAACCAATGAGGTGGCTGCCACAAGCATGCGCTCACAGTCGGAAGCGTACGACCATATCGACACCCTGCTCACACAGCGGGGACTGCGCACCGCCCTCTCCACTGTCGACCTGAGCGAATTTCTGCAACCCAACATCATCGTCGACCACGAGTACAACAACAAACTTCTGCAAGACGAGCAGGAAAAAGCCCTCAACGCGAAGCGCAAACTGCTCAGTGAAGACCGCATCCAAGTCGGCGAGGCAATCATCGCTTTCGGAAACCGGGTCACCGAGCGGCAAGACCGGTTCATACAACTGCTTGAGGACAAAATCAAGGCCGAATCACAAAAACACGACACGATGTGGCGGCTTCTCGGCGAAATTGTTGTCGTGCTTCTGTTCATGCTCGCCTTCTACGCCTTTGTCCGCCTCTTCCGGTCACACCTCTACGGCAGCCTGCGCAACTGGGCTTTCTTCCTGTCGATAATCACCATCTTTGTCGTAATCGTACTCCTGACCATCTCCTTCAGGCCGCGGTACATCATGCTCATTCCCTTCGCCCTCGTGCCCATCATCGTGACGACATACTATGACGAGCGCACTTCCTTTTTTGTCCACATGATCGTGGTGCTTATCTGCGCCATTGCCGCCCCCGACCCGATGCAGCTGATCGTGATGCAGTTCCTCGCCGGAATGATCGCCGTGATGTCGATGCAGGAACTCACACGGCGCTCGCAACTCGTAAAATGCGCCCTGTGGATCTTTATCGCCTATGTGGTCTCTTACGCCGCCATGCAACTCACCATGGGACACCCGCTAAAAGAAATCGACTGGGGCGGGTATCTGCTCTTCTTCGCCATCAACTGCGTGGTGCTCTCGTTCGCCTACATGGGCATCTATCTGGTGGACAAATTCTTCGGATTCACCTCCACCATCACCCTCGAAGAACTCTCCGACATCGCGCGCCCCGCCTTCCGCAACCTCTCGGAGAAATGCCCGGGCACATTCCAGCACTCCCTCCAAGTGGCCAACATCGCCGGTGAGGCCGCCGTCGAAATCGGAGCCAATCCGCAACTCGTCCGCGCCGGCGCGCTCTACCACGACATCGGAAAATCGGAAAACCCCGCCTTCTTCACCGAAAACCAACGCGGCGTGAATCCGCACGACGCGCTCACACCCGAGCAGAGCGCACAAATCGTAGTCCAGCACGTGGCCGACGGACTGCGGCTGGCCGCCAAATACGGCCTGCCGCAGGTGATTCGCGACATGATCGCGCAGCACCACGGATGTGGAACCACACGATACTTCTACGCTCAGGCATGTAAAGACAACAACAACGGGCACACCGACCCCGCGCCCTTCACCTATCCCGGCCCCAACCCGCAGACCCGCGAGGCCGCCATCCTGATGATGGCCGACTCGTGCGAAGCCGCCACGAAAAGCCTCCGCGACCCCTCGCAAGAGGCCATCACAGCGCTGGTCGAGAAAATCGTCAACAACCAGGTGGCCGAAGGTCTGCTCCGCGAGGCACCCATCACATTCAAGGAAGTGGAAACCGTCAAACGCGTGCTCGCCGAGCGCCTCAGCGCCATCTATTACACCCGAATCAGTTACCCCGAAATCGTCCGCCCCGCCGACCCCGCACCCGGACAAAGCGAGCAAACTGACCAAACCGAAACGGAAGACTAACTCCTTCCCGACAGTCCTTAAACTTTACTAAATCAACCCGGTCTAATGCAATAATCACCCCTTTGCGGGTGTTATAGATAATGTAATGATTTTGCAATATATCCTGCTTATCGTCGGCCTGCTGTGCGTTGTGGCC
Source organism: uncultured Bacteroidales bacterium (assembly GCA_902772965.1). Classification (GTDB taxonomy): domain Bacteria; phylum Bacteroidota; class Bacteroidia; order Bacteroidales; family Muribaculaceae; genus Sodaliphilus. Next base: position 4,645 of record CACYCT010000143.1, read on the forward strand.
GCGCTCGCGCTGGTGTTGCGCCCCAAATGGCCCGCGGCACTGCCGGCCTATGCCGCGCTGGTGTCGCTCCACCTGAGTTACTTCATCGCCGCGCCCACCTCAACATTCGTCTTCTGGGGTATCGCCACGGCCATGGTGGTCGCGCTGTACCACTTCTCGCCGAAAGGTGAACCCGACGGAAACGCCGCCAGCAACCTCTACATCGGCGGCTCAACCATCGCCGGATGTCTGCTCGGCCTCATCGTCGGGCCGCGAATCATGGTTCTGGGCACCATACTCGGAGCCGCCGTCGGCCAAATGGCCTACGCCCGCACACCCGCCGGACGATGGCTCACCGAACAACCCGCCACCTTTATCCGTTACTTCTGCGCCAAATGCCTGCCCGCCATCGTGGCCGTGGCTATCACCGGTATCGCCGTGGAAGGTTTGATCATTCAATAACATCTCACGCTTATGAACATCCGCAAAATATCTCTCGCCGTTGCCCTCGCCCTTGTGGCCGCGCTCTCGCTCGCCGCGCAAGGCAAACTGCCCATCAAGAAGGTTGACTTCAACCACGTTAAGGAAGTGATTGAAAACCCCAACTCCATCTACTACTACCCAAAACTGATGCAGTCGTTCCTGAGCAACGACACCACACTCACCCTCGAAGGTTACCGCAACCTTTACTACGGATACACCTTCCAGGAAGACTACAACCCTTTCCGTGAAAGTGTCTACGCCAACGTGGTTGAGCAACTCTACTACAAGCAACCCCACTCGCGCGCCGAATGCGACTCAATCGAGAAATACGCCGGACTGTCGTTGCGTGACAACATCTTTGACCTCAACCAGATGCAATTCTTCATCGTCTCGCTCAAAGAGAAGAAGAAATACGCCCGCGCCGCCATCCGCCAGTTCCGCCTCGACCGGCTGATCGCCACCATCATGTCCAGCGGCAAGGGAACCAAAGAGGAACCCTGGGTCGTCATCGCGCCCGAGCACGAGTACAACATCGTGAACTTCCTCGGATATGTCGCCACCGACCATCAAGTACTTGACGACGGCCTCGAATACATCACCGTCGAGCAGAAAGTCGGCAAGCAGACGCAGGGATTCTACTTCGACGTGCGGCGCATGATGGAGGTGGCCGCGCTCAAATTCCCCGACTTATGACCCTTCGGACGCATATTGCGGTTTTGTTGCTCGCACTCGGCGCGCTGTCGGCCGCGGCCGGTGGCGTGACGTTGAGCGCCGCTTTCCGGTCAGGCTTGAACGCTTCGCCTTTTCCGAATGCCAACCACCGTTTCAGCGTCTTTGTCCCCGACAGTTACGACCCCGCCACGCCGGCCTGCCTCTACGTGGGGCTTGACGGCGAACTGTGCCGCGCCTCGGAGGTGATCGACTCGCTCATCACCGCCGGAAAAATGCCCGTCACGATTTGCGTGTTCCTCCAGCCCGGAGTGATCGAGGACGACGACGGAAACGTGGTGCGCTACAACCGCAGCAACGAGTTTGACGCCACCACACCCGAATTTGCCGACATGCTCGAGATGATCATCTATCAGAGCCTTGAGGCGATTCCTCTGCCCGACGGGCGGCAGATCCGTATCTCGCGCAACGGCGCCGACCATATGATCTTCGGCCTCAGCAGCGGGGGCATAGCCGCCTTTGTGGCCGCGTGGCACCGGCCCGACCTGTTCCAACGCGTGTTCAGCGGAGTGGGAACCTTCGTGGCCATGCGCGGCGGAAACGACCTTCAGGCCATCGTGCGCAAAAATGAGCCGAAACCCCTGCGCGTCTTCCTTCAGGACGGCACGGCCGACGTGTGGAACCCCCTGTTCGGCCACTGGTACGAGGGCAACCGCATGCTCGCCTCCGCGCTTGATTTCTCCGGATACGACACCCGATACGACTGGGGCGAGGGCGGGCACAACGTCAACCGCGCCTCGGAAATCTTCGCCCAAGTGATGGAATGGATGTGGCGCGACTGGCCGCAACCCATACCCACCGGACACACCCAAAACGACCTGCTCGCCGCCCTGCTCCCGGCCGAAGGCTCCCAGTGGGTCCTTACCGGCGAGACGGCCTCCGTCAGCCGCCCCGCGCAATACTCCGCCGTCAACGCCACAGGGCAAATCATCGTCACCCCCTCGCCCACAAGCAACCGCCTCAACCAGGAAATCGTCTATCGCGGGCAAAAATCCATGAAACAACCCTTCTATTGGCTCCATACCCTCGACAACGGCCTCGTCAACGTCGGGCCGATGGCTTTCGACAGCAACGGAAACCTTTGGGTGTCAACCGAGTGGGGAATCCAGATCTGTGACCAGAACGGACGCGTGCGGGGCATACTCAGTTGGCCCGCACCCGAGTTCGCAAGCAAGACGGTTCTCCCCCTCGCGCTTGAAATCAGGCAGGGGAGTATTCGACTGACCGACAGCCGTTCGCGCGTGTGGACACGAACCCTCAACGTTAAGCCCGCCGTTAAAGGCGTGCGCCCAACCTCGCAAGGACAAGGATAGCACATTATTGAATGAAATACTTCCTCATCGCAGGCGAAGCCTCCGGCGACCTGCACGGCTCACACCTCATCTCCGCCCTGCGCGGTGAAGACCCTGAAGCGGAGTTCCAGTTCCTCGGCGGTGACCTCATGGCCGGAGCCGCCGGCGTGCAACCCATCATACACTACCGCCGAATGGCCTATATGGGCTTTCTCGAAGTGGCGCGGCACCTGCGCGAGATTCTCGGCTTTATGCGAACGGCTCGCGAGGCCATTAGCCGCTTTCAGCCCGATGCCGTCGTGCTGATCGACTATCCCTCGTTCAACCTCAAAATCGCCCGATTCGCCCACGACCGCGGAATACCGGTGCACTACTTCATCTCGCCCAAAGTGTGGGTGTGGAAACAATGGCGCGTGAAAGACATCAGGCGATATGTCAGCCGGATGTACTGCATCCTGCCCTTCGAACCCGACTGGTATGCCCGGCACGACTACAGGGCCACCTACGTCGGCAACCCCACCGCCGAGGAAATCACCCACGCACTGGCAAGTATGCCCGACCGGGACGACTTCCTGTCGGCTCACGGACTTGACCCCGACCGGCCGCTGATCGCCCTCGTGCCCGGATCACGCGTGAAGGAAATCCGCGACAACCTGCCCACCATGCTCGCCGCCGCGCGCGCCTTCTCCGACCATCAACTCGCCGTGGCCGCCGCACCCAACATCAACAGCGACATATACGCCGACATCCTCGCAGGCACCAATGTAACCGTAATCGACAACGCCACATGGACACTTGTCCGGCACGCCCGCGTCGCCATCGTCACCAGCGGGACCGCCACACTCGAGACCGCGCTGCTCGGCACACCGCAAATCGCCTGTTACCGCATGGGCGGCAGCAAATGGCTCTATCGCTTCTACCGCCGGCTGCTAAAAGGCAACTACGTAACCCTGCCCAATCTCATCGCCGACGCACCCGTCATTCCCGAACTGCTTATGCACCACTGCTCGGAGGAGAACATCGCAACCCACCTTGCCGAACTCCTGCCCGACACCTCCGTCCGCCAAGCCCAACTCAACGGCTACGCCACCATTTCCCGTCTGCTCGGCGACACACCCTGCGCGCCGACAGCCGCAAAGCAGATTACCCGCAACATCTCTCCAAAATCGTGACACGGGGACGGTTCTTTTGTCACGTTTTTCCTCGAAGACATAAAGACATAACCCGAGCCGGTGTGGGGCAGAAACGTGACACGGGGACGGTTCTTTTGTCACGTTTTTCCTCGAAGACAGAAAGACATAACCCGAGCTGGTGCGGGGCAGAAACGTGACACGGGGACGGTTCTTTTGTCACGTTTTTCCTCGAAGACATAAAGACATAACCCGTGCCGGTGCG
>CACYCT010000144.1 GCA_902772965.1 uncultured Bacteroidales bacterium
AAGTTTGGGCCTGGCTCCTTGGCATGAATGAGCCGCACCGCCACGCCCCGCCTGATGAGCAGGGCAATGACGGCGAGAAACGGCTTCGTCGTTGCGCCAACCTTAACGTGCAAGTCCTTGATGTCGGCAGTTCCAATCCACAGGCTCTGCTTCACATTTGCCACCTTGGCAAGCACCTTGTTGTAATGGTCGGTGTCAGCAATATACTCAATCATGTCTTAGAATATGTTGTAGTATTGCTTGATGTCCCGCTCACGCAACAGCAGGTTCATACTCGCTTCCATGAGCGAAGAGCGGCGAATGTCCTGCTGTGTCCACACCCGGGTCACCGATAATCATATAGTTAACGCCTTTAGGCGGTCTCTGATAACTGCACAATATCTCTCTTGCTATCCACGCGCAGGTTTCGGCAAGGGCGTGGTAGCTTCTCAACTGATAAAGTCTTTTATCTTGTTGAGCATTTGAAACTTGAATTGGGTTCACATAGAGTTCTTTCTTAACCATTGGGCGAAGAAGTAATCGTAGACATAATAACCTTGGGAACTGCGAGTGATGAACTGGTTGGTCTCGAGTTTCTCAAGGGCGGCCTGCACGCTGCTTGGTGAGGGGAGTCGGTTGCGGGTGATGAAATCGTTGGAGAGCGGTTTCTCCACCAGCCCTTCACGCGCAATGGCGGCCGCGACAAGGGCTTGGTTCACGGTAAAAGTTTGGTAATAGTTCTGAAATACCGGTTCCTGTTCTTCTGTCAATTGGTTGATAATCTGGGTAATCTGGTTTTTGGTGATGGACTTGGCCGGTTCCTGGTATAAACGATTAAGGACGATGTGGACATACCAGGTAAGGCCATGCATGTTCTGATAAAGCTGATGAAACGCTTTGGCTGAAATCTGCCGCTCTTGTGCCGCGAAAAAAACGTTTGCAAATTTCCGATACTTTGACTCTTCCAGAGGCTTGAGATGCATCATCTGTGTGCTCTGAAAGAACGGCCGGTTGGCCGAAGTAAACATCTGTTCGATGACATGATGTTGACTGCCCGCAAAGATGAAGTATACGTTGGGCAAGAACTGTATGTAGGAGCGGAAGAGAGCCTCAATACCTTTGTCGCTGTAATTCAGAATCTGCTGGAACTCATCAATGGCCATGTAACACCGAATTTCCGATTGCTTCATGTAATCGAAAATCTGTTTCAGTGTGTTGCGCTCTTCGTTCGGCGCAATGTCGAGACTGACTGTCGGCATTCCGGTAATCACATCGTAGGTAACGCTGGGACGGAAATGGCTAAAAAACTGAGTAACCTTGCGCATCGCGTTTTGTGTGGGAGTATCCAGTTTTCCTAAAATTGCTTTTGCCATCGCCTGAACCATTTGTTGCAGGTTTTTTGTCGGAAATATGTCGACATAGAAGCATCTGACTTCAGGTTGCGTATGTTCGATACGGTTGAACACATGATGAATGAGTCCCGTCTTGCCCATACGGCGAGGAGCAACGAGCGTGATGTTTCGTTCATTGTTCAGTGCAGTGATAATGTCCTGTGTTTCTTGCTCGCGGTTACAGAAATACTCCGGGCCTTTGTAGCCGTAGGTGACGAAAGGGTTGTTGAGTTTCATCATGACTATTATTACGAGATTTACGTTACGATTATTTCGTGACGCAAAGTTCGTAATTCATTTTTATTCCACAAAATTTTTTAACGTCTTTTTTAGGCCCCACCTATAATATTTCTCTTGCTATCCACGCGCAGGCTTCGGCATCGGCGAGGGCGTGGTGGTGGTTTCTCAACTGATACCCACAGGCGGCGGCAACGGTTTGCAACTGGTGGTTGTCGAGGTGGGGCAGCAACCGACGCGAGGTGGCAAGGGTGTCGTAGAAGTCATATTCAGGATAATCCATCCGGTAAACACGGAAGACGGCGCGGAGGCAGCCCTCATCGAATGGCCGGTTGTGCGCCACCAACGGAAGGCCGTCAATCAGCGGCTCGATTTTGGCCCACACATCGGGGAAGACGGGTGCATCGTCGGTGTCTTCACGACACAGTCCGTGCACCTGGCAATACCAATAGTTATAGTAGTTTGGTTCGGGTTGGATAAGGGAGTAGAAAGTGTCTACAATCTCTCCGCTGCGAACAATCACCACGCCGACGGAGCATACGCTGGAGCGGTTGCCGTTGGCGGTTTCGAAATCTATTGCTGCAAAGTCTGTCATGTTGTTGCTATGTTTTGTTATCTCTGCCATTTGCCGGCGAAGACACGTTTAATCACATTCGCCGTTTATGGAAAATGGCGTTGATGGGTCAAAGATATTTCTTTGAAAGCCCTTGCATTTTGTTCGGCAAAGGTAGTCAAAACTTATGTAAGAAATGGGCACATGTTGAGTTTATTTGTCGAAAAGGCGACTGTTTAGCGCAGATGGTGTGATTAATGCGCGGGCGTAATGTGAACGACCGACACTGATATGGGTGTCGGCCGTTTGTTTTGTGGAGCTGGAGGGGGTTGAACCCTCGTCCAAACGCGGAACTGATAAGTTTTCTACATGCTTAGTCGTGACTTGTTTTTCGACCGCAGGCAGGCTCTCGACCACCAACATGCGGCTTAGCCTCTAAATTTTCGAGCGCAACGCGAGGCGAGCGGCACTCTATCTCCGATTTGCGTGCACCACCGGTTCGATGAGCCTCGCAGAAAGGGCTACCGGGTGATGTCTCGTCGACACTATCTGTTCAGTGCCGATAAAGCGGATCTACTATACTTCGATCAGGCAGCGAGAGCGTAGTTGTTTTCGCCATTTAAAATTTAGTGATGACTGATATTCAAGAGCATTGCCATCATCGCTCTGCATGCTTGCTTACCACCTCTACACGCTGTCAAAGCCAAGTCAGCCCCGTTTTGCGTTTCGCTGCGATAAGCGATTGTGAAAATGCAAAAATCGTGCCGGCGCTCCGGCGGTTTTTCTTTTCACGCTGCAAAGTTATAGTATTTTTTCGAAACAGCCTGAGAATGGAGGTAAAAAGTAACAAATAACCGGTGACAATAACTTTCACGATTATTTTCAGACTCCTACATACATTAATGTGTTGTCACATATAGTGAACTTGATTATAGATAGTACCGGTATCGGAAAACTCTATACGATAGAGAATCGATTCTCCAAACATAGTCATTAAATCATAATTATATACATCATAAAGAGATTTGAACGAAATATTGATTATTTCACCAAAGAGAATGTTATTATTTATTTTAGAGAAGAAAATCACAAATTCCGATCCTTCTCTTTTGTTAAGCTTTAGATTATGAAGGCATTGATTATATGTAATTAGTTCATCGGAATTAAACGAATTTGTAATCCGGATTCAGTTGAATTTGAGTTCCATTTGTTGTGTACATCGTATGGAAATCTATTGTTGAGTCGCAAACAGCAATAGCATCACGATTGCTAATACTTTCATTAGCCATAATTGAATCTAAAGCTAAAGAATACATCCTACAATCAGAACAATTTCCGGCGCACATAAATTGCACACCACTCAACAATAGTATAATATGTAACAAGGTATTCATCTAAAAAACTATCATGTTAAGAACAGTCAAGATTTTAGGATTAGTACGTTTGAGAATTATAACTACGAAAACTATCGGATAAATCAACTTGCAATAAACTTGATTTATAGCAATTTGAAGATCTGTTATATATAAAGTATAAAAAATTATCAGTTGTGATTTCAGCATCGTTGTCTATTTCCTCTTCTATACAATCATAAAGAATCTCAAGTCCTTTTTTGTCATATAGTCTTAATAGAGGCAGAATTATGCTTTTAGTTGATTTTTTGTCCACTAAACATTTTACTTCAAATGATTCTCCAGGATAAATAATCTTTATCGGTCGGTTTTCATTATAATCTTCTAATACAGAATCATCATAGAGCGATGATGTACTTCCTTTCTTGAATGTCTGATAAATAGGATCAAAATATGCATTATTTCTTAGAGCAATGTTTGCTGCTATATCTGAAGGTATAATTCTCATCTTGAGGTCTTTTAATAGATTGATTGGAGAAAACCAAAGCAAACAAGTGTCTTCACTATGATTTTGGATTAACAAATAATCTTCCCATTTGTTATCAGATAATTGTTTCCAATAGTTTTGAATTTCAATTCCTTGAGAATTTTCATCATAGCGATAGTATGCCATTCGGGGGCGTGTTCTATCTAAAAAGCAGGTGGCACAACTTTCCAATAAATAACTTGCTGGAATATTTATTTGAGTTTGAATAAAACTTTTATCGCGCATTTGAATTTGTCTTAAGTCTTTGCTTAGTAGCATAGTGTCACCTATGCATGGAATCATAAAGTCGTTTTTATTGTCTATAAGTTTATCAATATTTTCCTGAGGAATATTTGATGAAATAAAGTCATCAATGATAATATGAGATTCGTCACAGTTATTGTTTAATTCAAGAAAGGGTTTCCCATCCACAATGAGAGTTCGACTATCATTGAAGTGGTATTTCATTCTTATATAAAAAGAAAAACCCGGATCTTTTACGAATTTGTCAATTAATAGTATTGTAAAAAGCATACTATTCTCATCAATTTGTATAATATATGTGACATCTTTATTCCTATCCTTATATTGATATTCCCCGGGTAAAGAATTGGTGATTTTTAAATAAGTATGATTCAATAAATCTTCAGGAGAATGTAATGTGATGGCGAATGAAGATGCCACACAAATGGATAGAAAGATATTAAGAGCGAATAGACCCTTATTTGTTATACCATTCATCACCGTAATTATATATCTTAACACCATTTTCATATATTTTCTTTATAAATCTCTTCGTGATTTTATCCATATTATGGATACCAATTTCACTTCTTGTTCCATAAACATATATATATCCATCGTATGCATATTGACGCTTATATGCTGTAATCTCATGTGAAACTCCATAATTTTCATTTGGACTATTCTCATAATAGTCAAACTCTCCGATGGAAATTTGGGCTCCATGGGCAAACTCATGAAAAGTCATTCCGTCAATATTTTGAGGAATATATAGAGTGTATTCGTGAGAGCCTGTTCGACGTGTTTCCGGCGAATATTCAACCACATTTATTAAATGAATCTTAAATTTATTTGTCTTATCCGCTGCCATTGTATAAAAGTCTACAACGCTTGCTTTCAATTGTTCAATTCTTTTTTGTCCGTCTTCAATCGAACCAAATAGACCATAAGTTCCATTTTCTATTTGTTGTTGGATATATTGTATTTTATCTAAGGCGTATGAAATCCGTTCGAACCCAATCTGATAATCCAGCTCTTCAAAGTATCTGCCTGTGGGGTCGGTGAAACGAATCGGATTTGCCGCGCAGTAGGTATAGGGGCTTAAGGAGTAGTAATGTTCGCACTTGGGGTCGGGGGTGGCGAATCGCGTGAGCATCGGGTCGAGACGGCGGGCGGCGAAATCGTACCAGTCGAGACCGTTCTCACGGTCGAGTTCTTTGCTGTTGTACTTATAAGGTTGAACTATGGATGTGGCTTGTCCCATCAGACCTCCGTAGGGGTAGTAGTTGTTAATCTCTTTCAGTGTGCCCATATGATTGATGGTTGCTCGAATGTTGCCTTGATAGTTCTTAATGTGGTAATAATAACAGGTGTCGCCGTAATACCCGTAGTCGTTCAGCACTCTTTCGAGTTCAGTGTTTCTATAGATGTAATTGTCACAATAGCTACGGGTCATGATTGTCGTAATCTGTTCAAACACGGCGGTGGAGTCTATTATGCCACCTTCGAGTCCTCCATCTCTTAAACGGGGAGTTGTCGGGTTTATTTTGCCGTTGACGGGTTCTTCGATTTCCATGTCGTCTTCGGGGTCCATAAATGCAATGTTGCTGAAGAATAGTTTTCCTCGAATTAATAAAAGATAATATGTAAATTTCTTATTCATCGCTGCTTGGTTAAGTCTATAACCCCTGTATCATGTTCTTCAATATAGATATCATTAATAATATCTAAGATACAAGAATTAGAGAACAACCTATCTACTGATTTAATCAAACCATCTTCTAATATTATCCTTTGGATTTCTAAACAATCACAGTGTAGTAGATTTTGTGTATTAAATTTTGACTCAAATGTCTTAATCTTTCCCCAATTCATCAAGATTTTTCTTAGATTAATAGGCATATAGAGATTTGTTGAAATTGTATCATAGATTTCATCATTACTATCACTATCATAAACAAGATATCCTTTAATCGAACTTGAGTTCCATATTACTTCCCAATGCCAATCATGTAACATATATTTTGTAACAACATAAATTGTATCATTTATGTTGAAATCTAAAAAGTTTTGGATATCACTTTCAATTCGATATTTTAAATTTAATTTACACTTATCTACAGTTTTTTGAGGGTCAATTTGTTTAACATATGCAGAATCATTATAATACAGTTGCAAAAACAAATCATTAAAAGTACGAACACGAGAAAGGTTATCTTGTGTGACAGAAGACAAAGACACTATAGATAACACGATAAATATAAGAAGATTGCGCATGATAATTTTACTTTAATAACCATTGTGAAATAGGAAATACTCTATATCCTGAAGGAAAGAGTAGACGATATGTGTCGAACAGAATCGGGAGAAATGGTTCATCTAAATATTTATTTCCTAAATACCCGCGGGCGTAAGAGCCGAAAAGCCATGCCCGAAGTACGGGTTGAGTTTGGAAATAGTCGGCGATAACGTTGCTCTTCAGTTGTGTACTCATATCAGGTAGTTCTGAATTTTGAGGGTAAATACTCAATAATTTTTCCACATTCCGATGGAATCCGGAAAAAAGTTACAATTCTGCCTCTTTGAGTTTCTCGGCGTTTTCGGCCACGATGAGGTGGTCGATGCAGTCTTGGATGTCTCCGTCGAGGAAAGCGGGTAGGTTATAGATGGTGTAACCGATGCGGTGGTCGGTGATGCGTCCTTGGGGAAAGTTGTAGGTTCGGATTTTGGCTGACCGGTCGCCGGTGCTGACGAGTGTCCGACGCCGCGATGCGATGTCGTCGACGTATTTTTGATGCTCATGGTCGTATATAAAGGTGCGCAGTCGGGCAAGTGCGCGTTCCTTGTTCTTGGGCTGGTCGCGGGTTTCGGTGCACTCGATGAGGATTTCCTGTTGCTGATTAGTCACGGGATTGGTCCACATATATCGCAGTCGTACGCCGGAGTTGACTTTATTCACGTTCTGTCCGCCTGCGCCGCTGCTTCGGAAAGTGTCCCACTTGATTTCGCCCTCGTTGATGTGCACGTCGAAGGGTTCGGCTTCGGGGAGCACGGCCACACTTGCGGCCGAGGTGTGCACCCGGCCTTGTGTTTCTGTTGCGGGTACGCGTTGAACTCTGTGCACACCGGATTCGTATTTGAGGGTTCCGTATACGTTGTCGCCTGTGACGGAGAAGATGATTTCTTTGTATCCGCCTGCGGCGCCTTCGGTGCATGATGACACTTGCACGTCCCATCCGCGTGTCTCGCAGTATCGGGTGTACATCCGGGCGAGGTCGCCGGCGAATAGTGCTGCCTCGTCGCCACCGGTTCCCCCTCGGATTTCAAGCACTACGTTTTTGCTGTCTTCGGGGTCTTCGGGAATGAGCATGAGTTTGATTTCGTCCTCAAGCCGGGGGAGCGCGTCGTTGGCCTGGTCGATTTGCTCGCGTGCCATAGCGCGGAGTTCGTCGTCGGATTCGTTCTCGAGCAGGTCGCGTGCGTCGTCAATGTCGGCGAGGAGTTGGCGGTATCTGCCGGTGGCGGCGAGTAGGGTTTCGAGTTTTTTATATTCCTTTGTCAGTCGGACGTATCGTGCCTGGTCGGCAATGACGTCGGGGTCGGTGATGAGCGTTTTGATTTCTTCGAATCGTGCGTCAAAGCCGTCGAGGCGCTGGAGAAAAGTGTTGTTCATAATGGGGTGGGGGTGTGGATTATTCGAAACGCATGGTTGCTGTCGGGCGGATGGTGCTGATGATGTGGCTTGGGCCGAGCAGGGTGAGGTAGGCAACCACGAGCACTCCGGCATTCAAAAGGATCAGGGCAGTGATGGAGAGTTGGATGGGCACGTATGGCATATAGTAGACCGTCGGGTCGAGGCGGACGAAGTGGAGGTGTTTCTGGGCCAATGCCAGTCCGATGCCGATAATGTTTCCCAATAGAACCGCACGAAGCACGAGGCGGAATGTGAGTGCGATAAAGATGTTTCGTATGGAATAGTTACCCGCGCCGAGGGCTTTGAGTAGTCCGACAAGACGAATGCGTTCGAGAACAATCATGAGCATAGCGGTTATAAGGGTGAATCCAGCCACAATAATCATCAGGGCGAGAATCACGATTACGTTCATGTCGAGCATGTCGAGCCATGCGAAAAAGGCTTCATTGTTGCGTTTGGTGTGGCTTACGGCATGTAGCGTGTTTGACTGTTTGTCGTATGTGTCGGTCGCTAAGATCGCGTACAGTGCTTGCGCTTCGTCCGGGATGTTGTCTACATTTTTGAGATTGATGGCGATGTAGTGTCCGGTGTCGGCGGTGTAGCCGTTTATCTGTTGGAGTTGCCGGATGTTGCCGATAATGAGTGAGTTGTCGAAATTGTCAAAATCGGTGTTGACGATTCCCACCACTCGAGTGTTTCGTTGCCGCACTTTCTGGTCGATAAAGAATGCGGGCACGCGGTCGCCGGATTTGAGGTTGAGTCTACGTGCGAGGGTGGTGGATATGAGCACTTCGTTGATGTCAGCGGTGTCGGCAAGGTTGGGGACACGTCCTTCGGTGAGGTGGTTGTTGAGGAAAGTCCAGTCGAATCCGCTGTCCACTCCACGGTAGATGATTCCTTCGAAGTCGGTGTCGGTTTTCAGTATGGCGGGTTGGTCAATGATGAGCGAGGCACTGGAAATTTTGCCGCTGAAAAGCGAGTCGGCCGAAATTGCTTTGCGGATCGCGTTTCCGTTGACGGTTGCAATATTGTAATCAAGTCCGATAGCGGCGTTGCTGACTTTGATATGCGCGTCGAGCTGATAGATTTTGTTGGTGATTTCGTTACGGAATCCCATCACGATGGCTATCGAGAGAATCATCACGGCAACCGCGAGCGCGATTCCGGTCAAAGCCACGAGTAGGGAGGCTGATCCGGAGCGTTGCCCCGTGCCCAACCGCAATCGTCGCGCTATGAATAATTCAAACTTCATTGTGTTTCTGAAATCAAACGACAAAATTACAAAAAAATCCGCATATAGCGGGTTTTGGTTAGTCAGGATTATCCGCAAGTGCCCGATTGTAAGGATAAAAAACACCCCTCGAGAGGTGTGCCTGTCTCGAGGGGGATAAGTGAATCGGTTGGTTTTGTTACTGGAACGCGTTTTCACTCAGTCCTTTGCCGCTGAGTGCGAGGTCGTTCATATATGTCGGCACGGGTTTGCCGAGATATTTATCGACGTAGAGTTTCGCGAGGTACTGGCCGAGCATGAACCCGTGGCCGCGTAATCCGGTGAGCAGTCCGGCAGTGGGGTCAACGATGTAGCGCGGCTCGATGTAGTATCCGGCCCATACGGCATGGAACCCTACCGAGGCGAGGTTGGGAATCCATTGGGCGAACATCTCGCTTACGACTTTCAGGAACGCTTGGCTGTTGTATTTCAAGTCTTGTCGGGCTTCGTAGGGGTCGCAGTCGGGCGAGGCGCATCCGATGATTTGTCCGGTGTGGAGGAATTGCTGGCCGTAAACTGCGTGGAAACCTTTGTAGTGACGGCGGTCGATAATCATGTCGAGGCTGTCGCCGTTGATACCGAGGTTTGGCAGTCGGCGTGTGATGAACGCCTGATGTTTGACGGGATAGAGTTGGGTGTCGATGCCGAGCATATCGGTGAATTTCTCGGAGTTCCACCCCATTGCGTTAACGAAGTGGTCGCAAGTGTATTCCACGTAGTGCTTGTCGTGTCGGCGAACGAGTACCCGGAATTTGTCACCTTTCCGCTGCACGTGGAGCACCTCGCAGTCTTCGAGCACGATTCCGCCGTGTTGCTTTCCGATGGCCCGCACATATTCTATAGTGCGCCCGGGTGTGGCTTGCCAGCAGTTTTTGGAAATCAGGGCGTGGCTGTAAGTGTTCTCGTTGGGATTCCAGTAAGGCGAGATTTCGGTTGCGAAGTCTTTCCGGTCAATCATATAGGCTTCGCTCCATGCGCGTGAGGCGTCAAGTGATCGGTAGGTTGCGTCGTCGTGCACGAGGTTGACGTATCGGGTCATCTTCAGGTCGATGTTGCATTGCTGCTGAGCCTCGCGGAAGATTTCGAGGTTGTGCATGGCGATGTCGCTGATGTCGGGATTGGAGAATGCGGGTCTTCCGCCGCCGATACATCTCCACGTTGAGCCACGGTCGTAGTTGATCAGTATGGTGCGTTTTCCCGCTTCGGCAAAGTATCGGAAAGCGGCACTGCCGGCCATACCACCTCCGGCTACGATGATTTCGGTTTCGGCTTTCTCGACCACAGATCCATGTTCGAACACGAAGGTTTCGGGAGCGTCTCCGTGGTAGAGGTCGTTAAGGGTGACTTGGTTGGCGAGCGGTGCGCGCGGGGTGCTGTCGCCGGTGAGTTCTATGCCGTGCGCGCGAAGGATTTGTCTTGCGCGCGATACGCAGCGCTTGCCACGGCAGGGTCCCATTCCCATGCGGGTGGTATGCTTGAGTTCGTCAACCGAGATGTGCTTCCGATCACCGACAAGAGCGAGCAGGGTTTGAGTGTCGACATCCTCGCAATGGCAGACGAACGTTTTGCCTTCTTCGGGGTGGGAGAGAGGACGCAGACGAATCGGTTCGGGATAGCGGTCTTTGAGAATGAATCCGCGCACTTGGTTGAGGTCATCCATTTCATTGGCCCGAACGCGCACGACGTTGGTTTTGTTACCTTTTTTAAGCACTTTCTCTATAACACCGTCTCCCACCTTGTTGCCGTTGTCGTCAACGAGGAAGACCTCTTTACCTTCTTCCACGTCATATTCCACGGGCAGGAAGACGATGTTTTTGCGGCGGTCGTATCCGAAGATGGCAAGTCCGGGGCAGTGGTTCACGCATTGCATACATCCGATACATTTGTCGTAATCCACTGTAGGCACAGATGATGTGGTGGGCTTTGTGATTGCGCCTTGCGGACAGGAGAATGTGCAGGGGTTGCAGGCGAAGCCGTAAAGGCAGTTGATTTGCACATAGGGTTTGAGCGACATACGTTCCTCGTCGGGCAGGCGCGGGTTGTCGAGAATCCGCACGGGATGTTGCTGTGAGTCGATGTATTGCCGCGAAACGTCGAGATATTCATCGTAGGGGAATCTGATGCCCAATTCCTGAGCCACTTCATAGGCCACTTGCCGACCGCGGAGCACGGCACTGGTGCCCTCGCCGATACGTATGGCATCGCCGGCGCCGTAAACGTGGCGACCGAACACCGCTTGCCCTTTCACGAGCAGCTGGTTGTCGGGAATCAGACCGGTGCAGATGTTGATGATGTCGATGTCGTCGATGACGCGCTCAGTTCCGGGAATGGGTTGGAAATTGCGGCACTCGGCGATGACGGCACCGGTGACTCCGGTGTAATCCTCATTCGGAATGGCGCGGATGAGCACGTGCGAGGTCATGATGGGTATACCCAAGCGGCGCACGCGGTTGGCCTGCACGGGAAATCCGCCTTCGTGATCCATGCCCTCGATGATGGCCTTGATTGTCGCTCCAGCCTGCATGGCCTGATAACTGGTGAGGTAGCCGATGTTGCCGGCTCCGATGGTGAGCACGCGTTTTCCCAGCAGGGTGTGTTCCTGGTTCATCATCTTTTGGAACACCGCGGCGGTGTAAACTCCCGGCACGTCATCGTTCTCAAACACGGGCATGAACGGTACGGCGCCGGTTGCGACTACGAGGTGTTCGGCGTCTATGTAGGAAACCTCGTCGGTGACTATGTTCTTCATCGCGATACGTCGGCCTTCGAGCAGGTCCCAAACCGTATTGTTGAGCAGGATGCCGTCGTGAGATTCTCCGGCAAGTGTCTTGGCGATGTCAAACCCGCGCATGCCGCCGAACTTGGGTTCCTTCTCAAAGAAGAAGAACTGGTGGGTCTGCATGTTGAATTGTCCTCCCTCGGTGGCGTTGTTGTCCACTACGATGTTGGGAATGCCGAGTTTCGTGAGTTGCTCGCGGCAAGCCAGTCCGGCCGGACCGGCGCCTATGATGGCTACGGTGGTCTTGTATACTTTTGTTTCGGTTGCTGAGCGGGGCTGGACTTCCGGCAAATAGTCTTTGGGAATCTCACACACGGTTTTTACGCCATCGACAAGAGTAATACATATGCGCCGCACCTGTCCGTCGACAAGCATTTCACACGCGCCGCATTTACCTATGCCGCATTCTAATGATCGGTTTCGACCTGTGGTGCTGTGGCTGTGCACAATCAAACCCGCCTGATGAAGGGCTGCGGCGATGGTTTTTCCTTTTTGGCCGCGAACAGTTCTGCCCTCAAAGTCAAACTCTACGAACTCCTCTTTCGGAAGTTCAAGAATAGGGTGGTTTTCAATCTTATACATGATGAATGGTATGATGGTTGATAGTAAGCGTATTTCACGCGCACACGGTTCATTGCAACCTATAGTATATTCGAGATTTTATATGATTAATACTCAAAACTATAGGAAAAAATGATTCGATTGCGCTTTCTTGTTGTCGGCAAAGATAGTGTTTTTTTGTCAAACTTGTGTAAAAAACAGGTTATAATTGAGAAATATTAACGGCTATTTGGACGTAAGAGGTCTGTGCGGTGGTGTGAATCTTACATTGATTGGATGAGATGCGGTAGATACAATTCCTCATTTCCGCTGTGAGGTTGCTGTTGTCGTGGCAGGTCAGTTCGGTGTGTTTGTAGGAGTTGTCTTTTAAGTCCATCACTCCGGCATAGGTCGGCGGGTTGGCATGGTCGGTGACTTTAGTCAATCGGTTGCCTTGATAGTTGAGTTGGTGGACTACGCTGATATTCGGAAACGTGTGAATTTCACTTTACACGTTCTGATTTTGGTGAAAGTTATGGATGTTGGAGAAAAAAACATTAACTTTGCACGATTTTTCGAAACGAGAGAACCGTCACCGCAATGGATATCATCAAAAACCTGCTTGTTCTGATTGCCTCGCCGCGTGTGGGTTGGGAAGACATCAGTCTTTCCGGCTGCGATTCGCGTCGTTTGCTTCAGCGTGGGTTATATCCGCTGCTGATTTTGTTGGCAGTCTGCTCTTTTGTCCCGATGGTATATGATTCGACCATCACGTTCACCCAATCGGTAATGCGGATGATTGTGAATGTGTCGAGTTACTTTTTCGGATTCCACATCGCCGACTATCTGTTGGGCGGTTTTTATCCCCAACTTACCCGCACCGAACTGGCTATGGGGCGGCTTCACCGTTTTGTCGGTTATTGCACGATGTATTTGGTGGTGTTGTCGATTTTGCAACACGTTTTGCCGATTGATTTCACGCCTGTCTTCTTTATGATGATGTACATGATGTGGATCGCCTATCGCGGTATTGATTATCTTGAACTGGAGACTGCCGGACGAACAAAGTTTTTGATATTCAGTTCGTTGCTGTTATTGCTCATTCCAGTGGTGATTTCAATGTTGCTGGGTATTATTATTCAGGTTTAAAATTCTGGTTTACAACTTATTATGGCTCAAAATATCAACATAAAGAATCGTCGCGCGTCGTTTGACTACGAGATTATCGAAACGTTCACCGCCGGCATCGTGCTCACGGGCACTGAGATCAAGTCGCTTCGACTTGGCAAGGCCGGTTTGACCGACACGTATTGTCTTGTGGAGAATGGCGAGTTGTGGGTGAAGAACATGTACATCGCCGAGTATTCCTATGGTTCATACAACAACCATACGACGCACCGCGACCGCAAGTTGCTACTCACGCGTCGTGAGTTGTTGCGTATCGCCAAAGCGGCTCAGCAGCCGGGTTACTCTGTGGTGCCGTTGCGGATTTTCATCAACGAGCGCGGACTGGCCAAGATGGTGATTGCGATTGCCCGCGGTAAGAAGCAGTACGACAAGCGCCAAGCGATCAAGGAGCGTGAAGACCGCCGGAGTATCGACCGGATGATGAAGCATTAATGCGCTCTATTCCACTGCCTCTCTGTTTTGTTAACCCTGCTCATCGGTGGGGTTTTGTTGTTTATGATGAATTGTTTGCGGAATCTGTTCAACGACTAAGAGCAATCACGTTTTGCACTTGAGTTGCATAACTTTTTGTTGAAAATTGTTCATTTAATTGAGAGGAAAATCTTTTTTATCCCTATTTTTGGGAATCAATTCCAAGTAATTTACCTCAGTTATGAAAATAAACCGACTCATCTCTCTGTGCTTCCTTGTGTTTGCAACGTTTTGGAGTGCACTCGGATATGCCGCCACGCAATGGAACGGAGGACGTACCGACTTCCGTGACGAGAGTATCTATTTCGCAATTACCACGCGGTTTTATGACGGCGACCCTTCCAACAACACCTATTGCTGGGATGGCGCGAAAGATGCCACCAATCAAGATCCCGAATGGCGTGGTGACTTCAAAGGGCTCATAGAGCGGCTTGACTATATCAAAGCGCTTGGATTCACCGCCATTTGGATTACGCCCGTCGTGCAGAACGGATCGGGATTCGACTACCACGGCTATCACGCGATGGACTTCAGCCGCGTCGACAAACGCTATGAATCGGAAGACTGCTCCTTGCAGGAACTTATCGATGCCGTGCATAGCCGAGATATGAAAATCATCATCGACATCGTGATCAACCACACCGGTAACTTCGGCGAGGAAAACCTGTGCAAACTCTTCACGCGCGATTTCACAAAACCGCAATCCGACATCAACCAGTGCATGGTGCCGTTCACGAAAAAGAATGGCGGGAAACTGCAAGATAACTATCTATTCCTCCCGGGGGCGCAACAATATTCCGACCGGTTGACAAAGATGAAAAACACCGACGGGGTGAACCACGACAACCGCAACCTCTGGCATCACTACGGCAACTTCAACTGGGACGAGCCCAACCGCTGGTGGGCGCAAATCGCCGGCGACTGCGTTGACCTCAATACCGAAAACCCCGAAACGTACCAATATCTCATTGACTGCTACGGCTCGTTTATCAAAATGGGTGTTGACGGATTCCGCATTGACACAGGCGGCCACATCTCGCGCCTGACTTTCAACTCCGCTTTTGTGCCCGCGTTCAAAGCCCTTGGCGAGCAATACAGGAATAAGCGTCCGGGCGGCGCGCCGTTTTTTATGTTTGCCGAGGTGTGCGCGCGATACTCCGATGTGACCTACCGCGGCCAGCCTTCGCTCTCGCCCTATTTCTACACATGGCAATCCGACCCTGCTCTGCTTAACCAATGGAACTCCAACTCCGATTACTGGCAAAACGTGGCCGTGTTTGAGAGCACCGATCCCGCCACGCTCGACAACCAACGCCTCTGTCTGGCCGAGCACGAGGCCAACCCGTCGGAAAGCGGTCAGCCACGAAGCAACAACGCCTTGCTCAGCGGAAACAGCTATCATACACCCGACTACAGTCAGTCAAGCGGACTGAGCGTAATAGACTTCACTGTTCACTGGAATTTCCAGAACGCCGGCCGTGTGTGGGGCGTGCTCGACAAAGACTACCTTTACAACGATGCCACTTTCAACGTGAACTACATTGAGAGCCACGACTACGGTCCGGACAGTTTCGAACGCTTCAATGGAGGCACCGACCAATGGGCCGAGAATCTTTCCCTGTTGTTCACCATGCGAGGCATTCCTTGCCTGTATTACGGCGGTGAGGTTGAGTTCCGCAAAGGCATTGTCATGGACAAAGGCACCATCGAGCCACTGAAAAACACCGGCCGGGCCTACTATGGCGGATACCTCACCGGCTCGCTCACGACATCTGACTTCGGCGAGGTGGCCTCGGCCTCGGGCAATGTGGCCGCCACACTCTCGCGCCCCCTCGTGGCTCACCTGCAGCGACTGAACAAAATCCGCGCTGCCGTGCCCGCCCTGCGCAAGGGACAATACAGCAAATCCGATTGCAAAGCCACCAACGGCTACGCCTTCAAGCGCCGATACACCAGCGGCGATGTCGACTCTTACGCCTTGATCACGCTCAATAGCGGCGCCACGTTCTCTAATGTTCCCAACGGCACTTACCGCGACTGTATCACCGGTGATGTGATTACCGTCACATCCGGCACACTCACCACGCCATCGTTTTCCGGCAAAGGCAATATGCGCGTCTACGTTCTCAACGGACCGGGTAAAATCGGTTCCGACGGACCGTTCCTCCATAACGGTTCGCCGGTAGTGCCTACTCCGCTCGCTTACGATGGACACGAGGAGGACGGCGACCCCAACACGAAATACATCACCGGCGGAATCACTCCCGGCCCCGATACGACAGCGTTGAGCGTCTACACGCCCATTGTAGATGAAGACGATAAGAGCGTATTCTATGAGGCACCAATGCGTGTGAATCGAATCACGACTTGGATTTGGAACTCGTCGAGCAACTTCACTGGTGGCCAGTGGCCCGGACAAGCGATGGAATTGATGGGCTGTACACCAGACAGCACCCGCAAAATTTTCCGTTGGGTATACGACGGTGACTTGACTTCCGAGCCTACCGGACTCATCTTCGTGGTTGACGGAACACAAACCTCAGACCTACAGTTCCGCAATCACGGCTATTATATCGATGGCACGTGGAACCACGAAGTGACCAATTACACATCACCGGCACCCACCCTCACGATTGACCAACCCTCGGGTCGATATACCGGCTCGGTAACGGTTAATGTCACCGCCTCCGACCCGACGGCAACCATCGTATATACCACCGACGGCACTCGACCTTCCGGCAACAGCACCGCAGCAACGGGACAGGTAACCCTCACTTTCACCGACAACACGACGCTCAACGCCGGTGTGTTTGTCGATGGCAGCGTGCGTTCGCTGGTCACCCGGGAGTATATCTTCCATGGTTTCGAGCCTGCCACGGCCAATATCTATCTCAAAGACCCGACCGATGCTCCGGACAACTGGACCGCCATCTATTTCTATGCATGGGACAACTCCGGCAACCTGCTCGGCTCCTGGCCCGGAAGAAGTATGGGCGCTTCCGATATCGTCACCGTCAAGGGCGACCGATTCTACCGCTATCCGTTCAACATCACCGCCGAGGATTACACGTTCAACATCATCTTCAATCAAGGTGACGGCTCGCGGCAAACGGTTGACATTACAGGACTGCACGCCGACACGTATTTTGAAATCTCCTCCACCACAAACAAATACACCGTCAGAGACATCACCGCCGACTATGCAGGTCAACCCACCGGAGATGTTAATGGTGACGGTAAGGTGGATATCGACGATATCAATCTGTTGATCAACATTCTGCTCGGCATCTCACCCGAAACCGGTTCGGCCAATGTTGACGGAAAAGGCTCGGTTGATGTCAGCGACGTGAATGGACTGATAAACATTATTCTCGGATTGAACTAAATCTTTATGACAACTAAGCCACTTTTGGTAATCACCGGTCCCACGGCCTCGGGAAAAACCGCCCGGGCTGTGGGGTTGGCCCGATTGCTTGATGCCGAAATCATAAGCGCCGACTCACGCCAACTTTACCGCGGCATGGACCTCGGCACGGGGAAAGACCTTGAAGAGTACGCCAACGTGCCATACCACCTGATTGACATTTGTCCGGCCGGTTACAAGTACAGTCTGTTTGAATACTTGCGCGACTACCAAACGGCTTACGATGACATCACCGCACGCGGACGGCAAGCGATTCTGTGCGGCGGAACGGGAATGTATGTCGAATCGGTTGTCAAGGGAATCCAGTTACCGCCCGTTCCCCGCAATGAGGAACTTCGGCAGGAACTTGCCGGCAAGACACTCGAAGAACTCACGGAAATCCTGCGCTCGATGAAAACTCTGCGCAACAATTCCGATATCGACACGCCCGCCCGGGCGATTCGAGCCATCGAGATTTGCACTTATTACCACCTTAATCCCCAACTTAAATCAGCCACTGAGCCACACCCACTTGAGAACGCTGTGGTCATCGGCGTGATGATTGACCGTGAGGCGCGCCGGCGCCGGATTTCTGAACGTCTTGACGCTCGGCTTCAGGCCGGCATGGTTGATGAGGTGCGCCGTTTGATTGAAAGTGGTGTCGCTCCCGAGGATCTGATTTATTACGGGCTGGAATACAAGTTTATCACCCGCCATGTTATCGGCGAGATATCTTATCAGGAAATGCACGACCAACTCGAGATAGCCATCCACCAGTTCGCCAAACGGCAAATGACGTGGTTCCGCGGAATGGAACGCCGCGGCACACCCATCCATTGGTTACCCTACGATATGCCAGAGGCGGATTTCAACGAGGCTGTGATGAGACTGATGTGATAAAACCGCCTTCCGCTGAACTTTCAACGGAAGGCGATGTTTCTGAGTGTTTTTGGAACCGCCCGCAAAAAACGGGTCCCGATTGGTTTCACTCCATCGGGGCTCGTTCGAGTATGGTTCTCAGACGCTCAGGCCAGAGTTATCGCACTTGTTTCACGGTCGTGGTGCTGCCGTCGGTGTACTTGGTCACGACGATGTTCACGCCCTCGAAAGGCTCATCGCTGACCATGCCCATGGTGTTGACGTAGCGGACATTCTCAACGGTTAGTTGCTTGCCGTCAATCTTGGCCACACCCGTAATCACGTGGTCTGCTTCCGGATCCCAGGTGAGATAGAATTCCACGGTGGATGTCGGGTCGTTGTTAAAGTCCAAGTTGTCGAGCGGCGTCACATAAACAGGGTTTTCCATATTGGTGAAGTCTTCGGGGATTTGTTGAATGAACTCACGCCATTCGTTGTATTCGTCGGAATATTCATCCATCACAAACGAATAAGCGCCCGGGTGTTTCCCTTCAGTGTTGTAGTCGTAGGTGATTCTCGGGTTGTCTTCGTCGAGCAGGAGGATTTTTCCCTCGACATGGGCTTCGTCGATGTCGGCTTGGCTCACACCGCGTTTAGCCAGCGCGGGGGCCAGTTTGTTGCGTTTGCCGTCGATTATCACGGCGCCCGACTTCCAGTTGACCACCTTATTTAAATCGAAATCATAGCCTATGCGGTCGTTGATGTGCTGTTCGGCTTTTGTGGGTTCGTCGAGGCGGAGATAGTAGATGTATTTCTCCTTTCCGTTCTTGTCCATGCCCACATACGCTTTCTCTATCTTGTTCAGATGGCGGCCGTTGTTGACAGGGTTGAACATTGACGGATCGTATGCACACCGGGCTGGAGATGTCTCAAACGCCGTGTAGTGGTCTGTCCCAACACCATGATAGATCGACTCGCTATAATCGACTCCAATACGTCGCTCTCCATGCAGCTTCAACGACGTGAGCTGGTTGTTTGCAAACTTCAGTTCGTATACTCCTTCTTGATTGTGTAAGCAATCAAGATAATTTCCTTCATAAATGCCGAACCTCAAAACAGAGTGCAAATCATATAATAAAGCGCCCCATTGCCAACCTTGCGGATATATTGTAGTTGCAGAAAGGCAATACAGCGTTTGGCCGCTATTTTCGATGGTGGAACACTTGTTGGGCAGAATCAGAGATTTCAGCTTGTTGTCGGAACAATTGAGTTTGCGTAAGTATTTAGCCTTGCTTAAGTCGAGCTCTCCGTCCAATTGGTTGTTGCTGACATCTAAATAATTCAGCCACTTTAGTTTGGCGGGATCTAATTCCAGTGTATCCAGATTATTATTTGCGACACTGATACGATACGGAGTGATGGAGGGATTTATTTTCAACAACGACAAGTTGTTGTTATCGGCTTCCAAAACATATAAATTATAAAGAGGCGAGGCATCTAAGGACTCTATACGGTTGTTGTTAACATATAAATCGTTTATCTTTATGGCATTACTCAAATCGAGGTGCTGAAGGTTGCAGTTGTTGGCAGAGAGGTGGTAAAGATTGGTTGCCATGCTCAGATCCAGTGTCGTCAACGGGATGCTGTCAACCTCCAGAACTTTAATGGCGGCACCGACAGTCAAATCGGTCAGGGGATTGCTGCTGAGATAAATAACTTTCAGCTCTCCGCAGTTGCTCAAGTCGATTGAAGTGAGTCGGTTGTTGGTAAGATCCATGCTGTCGATTTTGCAGCCTTGCAGGTCGACTTCAGTCAATAAGTTGTTTGAAGCCCATACCTTCTTTAGTGACACAGGAAGGTTAGTCAGGCTACTAACCTTATTGTTGGTTATATCAATCTCGCAGATAGTCGAAGGCAATTGGGGCAATTCCTCGATCTGATTATTGTTGGCATATAAATATTTAAGGACCGGGGGCAGTTCGGGCAATTCGGTGATCTGATTGTTGCTGATATTCAAATTAGATACGCGCGAGGGCAGTGCGGGCAATTCAGTGAGCTGATTATTGCTGAGATCAATTTTCCATACATCGGCTGAGTTGTTAAATACAACCGAGGACAATCGGTTTCGGCTAAGGTTGGTTTGATCATAAAGGGCCTTATTTTGGCTGAGGTCTAAGGTTTCAATCTGAGTGCCGGTAATATAAAGTAGTCCCAGCTTTGACAGATTAGACACGTCGAGCGTCGTCAGTGGAATGTCTGCCAAAATCAATTTCCAAATGTCTGGATTGTTCTCGAGATTGAGCGACGTGATGTTGGTCTCCCTTATGGTAAGGTTAGACAACTCGGGGTTTTGACTGAAGTCGACTTCGTTGAACGAGCAGTTTTCGATTGCTACGTGATCTAAATCCGGATTGGAACTAAAATCAATCGACTGCAATTGCAGTGATTTGAGGGTTAGTGTATGCAGTTTCTTGTTTTTGGAAAGGTCAAGCTGTTGAATTGGATTGTTTGTGATGTCAAGGACAGCTAAATCTGTCAAATACTCTATACCCTCGACAGAAGTTATGCCTACTGGATAGTTGAGCCTGACAACTCTAAATTCGCAATTTTTTGGAATCCAAGCGTCAGAGGGGTTCCAGTGATCGAGATTTGCGAGGACTTCTTTAAT
The DNA here is from genome assembly GCA_902772965.1 of uncultured Bacteroidales bacterium. Lineage (GTDB taxonomy): Bacteria > Bacteroidota > Bacteroidia > Bacteroidales > Muribaculaceae > Sodaliphilus. The sequence goes on from CACYCT010000144.1 coordinate 21,153, forward strand.
GCACTGGCGGAATTTGGGGTCAGGAAAATTCACTTCGTTGACGTAGACAAACTCCCCGTAGGGCAGTTTGGATCCGGGGCCGCTGTAGGTTTCGCCGGAAATGGTGAGGTCGCTTAACCGATAGTCCGTGTTGTCGACCCAACCTTTGAAGGTGTCGCTGTTGGTGGGGTCGGTGGTCTGCGGCACCACGTCGGCTTGGAGCGACGCTATGCCGAGCACCAGCGAGAGCGAAAGAGTTACGGTGCGTTTTAGTAAGTTTACCATAGATGTATATTTTTTGGTTATTATTGTAAATTTATTACCTCTGTGGGGTTGGGCCACACTTTGGTTGAACAGGATTTGATATGGGTGACTTTTATTGGAATTACCGCAACGCAATGGTTTGAGGAAGTTGTAAGATGGTATTTTACAGAACTTTATCATCTGTACAAATATCCACATACACTATTGTTTTGCCTTCAGAAAAGTAGTCCTTCAAAAGTCTGCTGCAAAGATACACACAAAAACTAGGGGTATAACAAAAAAAGAATATTATTTTTATAACTTTACGTTTTGTTAAGATTTGATTACACATTTCCATAACGGCAAAATGACAGACATTCATACATTTCACAATCCTCCTGCCGGTAATTGAAAATTGAATTGTTTATTGTGAAAAACTCCGCCGAAGACATGTGCGATTCAAATTCGCATAATCGTGAAAGTTTATACCGAATTCTGCTATTACAATGGTTACCATAGAAGTTTCATTTTAGTGAGCATATAAACAACCAATTGATTCTTTCTCCTGAAAGAATTTACATCGACATAGCCCCAAACGACCCGATCCGTCTGGTCAATGCGGTTGTTGACAGTCTGGACATGGGGCGCATATACGCTGTACTATGACAGCGACGCGAGTCCCTACCATCAGGGGATGATGCTCAAGGTCATCCTCTACGGTTACATGAACAACATCTACTCCTGCCGCAAGATTGAGAGTGCGCTGCTTCGCGATGTGCACTTCATCTGGCTTGCGGGCTACGATCAGCCCGACTTCATCACGATCAACCGCTTCCGCAAC
>CACYCT010000145.1 GCA_902772965.1 uncultured Bacteroidales bacterium
ACGCACCGAGTCGCACTGTGAGAACTGGCAGAACACCATGCTCACGAACTGGCTCCAAGTGTCATAACCCTTGCAATGCTTGTCTGTGCCTGCTGTCCTGATTATTTTTCTGATGTTTTCTTTCGGCAATTTGCCGATTACTTGAGAAAATAGTGTTATCTTTGCCATATCAAAGGAGGTTGAAGTGATTTGCTTGTCACTACGAAAGTAGTATTTTTCTACTTTCTTTTCAACTTCCTTTGTCTTTTTCTGAAAAAAATTATTTAGGACAATATTGTGATTACTGACTGATTTTAAACCCAAAACCATATAGTTCCGGTTTTTTTTATTACCTTTGCAGGTTGATTCGGCTGTGCTGCCGAATCCGCAGAGCCAAATTCGATAACAAAAACGACACAATATAATGGGATTTAAAGACTTTCTGAGATCTCTGATCGGGACCAAGTCGGACCGCGACTTGAAAAAACTGATGCCTATTGTTGAACAAATCAAGGGCGTCTACCCCGAGATTGAACACCTCAGCAACGACCAACTGCGCGAACGCACGCAGCAAATCCGCGCGCGCATCGCCGAGGCGGTTAAGCCGCAACGCGACCAGATCGCCGAAATCAAAGCCAAAATCGAAACCATCGAATACGAGCAGCGTGAACCCGAATGGGAACGCGTTGACAAAATCGAGAAAGAAATTCTCGAACTGCTTGAGAAACAACTCGATGAGGCGCTGCCCGAGGTATTCGCCATCGTAAAGGACACCGCCAGGCGATTCACCGAGAACGAAACCGTCACCGTCACCGCCACTGAGATGGACCGCCGCCTCGCCGCAGCCGGAGCCGACTTCGTGCACATCGACGGCGACAATGCCGTGTACCGGAACCACTGGGTAGCCGGCGGTAACGACACGGTATGGAACATGATCCACTACGACGTGCAGCTCATCGGCGGCACCGTGCTCCACCAGGGAAAAATCGCCGAGATGGCCACCGGTGAGGGTAAAACCCTCGTGGCGACACTGCCCGTGTTCCTGAACGCGCTCACGGGCAACGGCGTGCACGTGGTCACCGTGAACGACTACCTCGCCAAGCGCGACTCCGAGTGGATGGGCCCGCTGTACATGTTCCACGGACTGAGCGTGGCCTGCATCGACAAAACCGAACCCAACTCGCCCGAGCGCCGCGCCGCATACAACTGCGACATCACCTTCGGAACCAACAGCGAGTTCGGCTTCGACTACCTGCGCGACAACATGGCCATGCGCCCCGAAGACATGGTGCAGCGCCGGCACAACTACGCCATCGTCGACGAGGTGGACTCCGTGCTGATCGACGACGCGCGAACCCCGCTGATCATCTCCGGACCCGTGCCCAAAGGCGAAGACCAGATGTTCAACGAGTTCAAGCCCAACGTGCAGCGCGTCTACGAGGCCCAGCGCCGACTGGTGACACAACTGCTCACCGATGCCCGCCGGCTCATGGCTTCCGACAAGGAGGAAGACCAGAAGGAAGGCAACATCTTCCTCTACCGCGCCTTCAAAGGTCTGCCCAAGTACAAACCCCTGATCAAGTTCCTCTCCGAGGAGGGCGTCAAGGCCTCCATGCTCAAAACCGAGGCATTCTACATGCAGGACAACTCGCGCGAGATGCCCGTAATCACCGACCCGCTCTACTTCATCATCGACGAGAAGAACAACACCGTCGAACTCACCGACAAGGGTATCGACGTGCTCACACGCGGCACCGACGACCCGCAATTCTTCATCCTGCCCGACATCGCAACGCAACTCTCGGCCGTGACCAACGAGCCACTCACCGAGGACGAGAAAATCGCCAAGAAAGACGCCCTGCTGCAAGAGTACTCCGTCAAGGCCGAGCGCGTGCACACCGTGAACCAGCTTCTGAAAGCGTACACCCTGTTCAACATCAACGACGAGTACATCGTTGACGAGGAGGGACACGTGAAAATCGTTGACGAACAAACCGGACGTATCATGGAGGGCCGCCGCTACTCCGACGGCCTGCACCAGGCCATTGAGGCCAAAGAAGGCGTCAACGTGGAAGCCGCCACGCAAACCTTCGCCACCATCACGCTGCAGAACTACTTCCGCATGTACCACAAGCTGGCCGGCATGACCGGTACGGCCGTTACCGAGGCCGGCGAGTTTATGGACATCTACAAACTCGACGTGGTGACCATTCCC
>CACYCT010000146.1 GCA_902772965.1 uncultured Bacteroidales bacterium
TGCCGGCATCTTTTGTTTCAACTTCTTGACCTGTAGCCCGCTACTATGTCGCGTCGTTGAATCAAAATCTGTTCGGCATCTGCCTCCTACCCGACTCGAGCAATTTATAGAACCCACCTGTAAGATTCGGGCTATTTGCAGAGCACATCTTTACCGGGTTGAGGTTTCAGCAGAAACCGGGCGATTTGTGTGTTCCAACTTTTGGCAGTAATTTTGCGATTTGAACTTAGCAGGAAAATCGATGAAGTTATTTTTGAGCATATTATTGTCATTATTGGCCGTGGCCGCGTATGCCTCGCCGGTGCCACCGGCTGCGTCAGACAGTTCGGCGCCGCAGGTGCGGCTTGTCACGTTTTATCCGGGCGAGGAGCCGTTCTCGGTGTTCGGGCACACGGAGGTGCGTGTGATTGACCCGCCGCATGACTTGTATTTCAACTATGGTGTGTTCGACTTCAACAGCGATGGCTTTGTGTGGCGTTTCGCGCTCGGTAAGGCTGAATACCTCTGTATCGGCTTGCCCGAGAAATATTCCCGCGCGGGAATGGAGGGGCGGCGCATGGTTGAGCAGCGGCTGAATCTGTCGCCCGAACAGGCGCGGAGCGTGCGCGACTACCTGATTATGAACTCGCTTGAAGGCAACAACACCTATCTGTACCAATACCTGAGCGACAACTGCTCGACGCGTCCGCGCGACATCATAGAGGCGGCCGTGGGTGACAGTATCCGCTACCGCGCTTTTACCGACACGGTCACCTACCGCTCGATTATCAGCCATTATGCGGCCAATTACGCGTGGACCCGGTTTGGAATCAACCTTGTTCTCGGTTCGGGGCTCGACCGCCCGATAAGCACGCGCGAGCGGATGTTCATTCCGATGGACCTGATGCGTGCTTTCGGTGAGGCCACGCTCACGCGCGATGGCCGCGAGTTGCCTCTGGTGACCGACACGGAGGTGATGGTCGACACATCGACCGACGGAACGGTTCTGCCGCTCACGCCGTGGTGGTGCTCGCCAATGGCGATGGCGGTTGCGCTGCTGCTTGTCACGGCACTGGTGAGCGTGCGTGATGTTCGCCGCCGTCGGGTGAGCGCATGGTTCGACACGATGGTGTTCGGCGTGTACGGGTTGACGGGCGTGCTGCTGTTCTTCCTGATGTTTATGAGTGTGCGCGAGGCCACATGGCCGAACTACAACGCGTTGTGGGTGAATCCGTTTATGCTGTTCGCGGCCGTGGCGGTCTGGTTACCGCGGTGGTGGCGGGTTTTGCGAGTTTATCATGCGGTCAACGCGGTGGTGATTGCGCTCACGCTGGTTCTGTGGCCGCTGTTGCCTCAGGTTGCCGACGCGTCGTTTTTCCCGCTGATGTCGGTTCCATTGATTCGGAGCGCGGTGTCGGTGTGGCTGCGGCGGAAATGATGACATCACGCCCCCGCTTACAGGCAATAAGCGGGGGCGTGGTGTGTTGATTGGGGATGTGAATCACTTCACGACGAGGAATTTGGCTACGGCCGCCGAGGCCGATCCGCTTTCTTTCTGCGAGGCAAGGACGTAGTAGACGCCGGTTTTTACGCGTTCGCCATTGTCGCCGCAGCAGTCCCAAGTGGCCATACCGCCGCTGGAGCGGAGTTGCTTGACGACGTTGCCGGAGGCATCGGCGATTTTCACCAGGGAGTTGTCCATCAACCCGTTGATGGTGACCAGTCCGGTGAATTCGGGTCTGACGGGATTGGGATAGACGTACACGTCGGAGTAGTCGCTCGCTCCGGGTGTGGTGTCGGAGAAGTATTCGAGGAATGCGGTTGAGGTGTAGATGTATACGGAGTTGCTGTTGGGGTTGCAGCAAACGTTGTAGATGGTGTTGGTGGTGAGATAGGAGTTCTCGGATGTGAATTGCTTGAGGATTTTAGAGCCGTCGGGGCTGACGAGGAAGAGACCCGATTCGTTGGTTCCGATCCATTTGCGGTTTGCTCCGTCAACGGCGATGCAGTTCACCTGTATACCGTCGAGGAGGTAGTCGGCGAGGTCTGTTCCGTCGTTTCTCGGCACTTTGATGTGGTTGATACGGAAGTTGTCGGAGAAGGCCTGCGAGGGGTCGAA
>CACYCT010000147.1 GCA_902772965.1 uncultured Bacteroidales bacterium
CCAGGCATTTAACCAGAACCTACTTCCACATTACTCCCGCATTGATAGAGTCCGAACCGCGCCGTTGGTACTCAAAATCTACCGCTCTGCTCAAGCCGGCGACGTCGACACGCTGCTCACCACCATCAAGGGCATTCTCGCCGAGGCTCCGGTGGAAAGCGGCGACGAGCGCGTGATTGAACTCAACTACCGAAACCTGATTGCCATCGCCCTGCGGATGAGCGGACTCGACTGCCACATCGAGCGGCCGACAAGCGCCGGACGGATCGACCTCACGCTCGAAACCGACAACCACGTCTACATCATGGAGTTCAAGCGCACATCGGTTGAGGCCGCAGCGCGGCAGATCACCGAACGCGCCTACGCCGACCGTTATATCAACGACACGCGCCAGGTTGTCAAACTCGCCATCGAACTCGACGACACAGTCCGCAACATCTCCCGCTGGCAGGTCATAGAATAAACGAACCATAATTTAACCCAAGAGATATGAACAAAGTTATTATTATCGGCTGCGGCGGCGTGGGAACCGTCTGTGCCCACAAATGCGCCCAGAACCCTGACGTGTTCCATGAGATTGTTATCGCCTCGCGCAACCGCGCCAAGTGCGATGCCGTAGCAAAAGCCATCGGTGCGCCCAACATCACCACCGACCAAGTCGATGCCGATGATGTGGACCAACTTGTGGCTCTGTTCGAGCGTCATCGCCCCAACCTCGTGATTAACCTTGCCTTGCCCTATCAAGACCTCACAATTATGGAGGCCTGCCTCAAAACGGGCGTCCACTACCTTGACACGGCCAACTATGAGCCGCGCGATGAGGCACACTTCGAATACTCATGGCAATGGGCCTATCGCGAGCGTTTCGAGCAGGCTGGGCTGACGGCCATTCTCGGCTGCGGGTTCGACCCTGGCGTGAGCGGAATCTATGTGGCCCGCGCCGCAAAGCATCATTTCAGCGAAATCCACTATCTTGACATTGTTGACTGCAACGCCGGCAACCACGGCAAGGCGTTCGCCACAAATTTCAACCCCGAAATCAACATCCGCGAGATTACCCAGCGCGGACGCTACTGGCAAGACGGACAATGGGTTGAAACCGGCGCGCTTGAAATCCACAAGCCGCTTACCTATCCCGAAATCGGTCCGCGAGAGAGTTATCTGATGTATCACGAGGAACTCGAATCGCTCGTGCAGAACTTTCCCACCATCAAGCGCGCCCGTTTCTGGATGACTTTCGGCGAGGAATACCTCACTCACCTGCGTGTGATTCAGGACATCGGCATGGCCCGCATCGATCCGATTGTGTACAACGGAGTTGAAATCGTTCCCCTGCAATTCCTCAAAGCCGTTCTGCCCAATCCGCAAGACTTGGGCGAGAACTACACCGGCCAGACTTCTATCGGCTGCCGAATCAGCGGTATCGGAAAAGACGGCAAGCCGCTCACATACTACATCTACAACAACTGCGACCACCACGCGGCGTTTGTCGAGACAGGCATGCAAGCCGTGAGTTACACCACCGGTGTTCCGGCCATGACCGGCGCGATGATGTTCCTCAAAGGTTTGTGGGCAAAACCGGGTGTGCACAACGTGGAGGAGTTCGACCCCGATTCGTTCCTCGACGAGGTTGCCCGCCAGGGATTGCCGTGGCACGAACAGTTTAACATTGACTTGGAAGTGTAGTCATACTCCAACCAATGGACGGTACAAAATCGGCCGGGCAACCAATGGTGTCCGGCCGATTTTGTATGTAGTGTCATTATCGGGCGTTGTAGGCTTCGAGGGCCTTTTCGAGCACAATCAGAGCGCGCTTGAGGTCTTCGATTTTCAACACGTAGGCCATACGCACCTGGTCTTTTCCGGCACCCGGAGTGGCATAGAATCCGGTGGCGGGAGCCATCATCACGGTTTCACCCTCGTAGTTGAACTCTTCGAGGCACCAGCGGCAGAAGTCGTCGCTATCCTTCACCGGCAGGCGAACCACGGTGTAGAACGCACCCATGGGCATCGGGCTGAAAACGCCGGGGATTTTGTTCAGGCCTTCCACCAGGCAGTTACGGCGTGCGATGTATTCATCGTAAACGGCTTTGTGATACGCCTGCGGGGCATCGATGGAGGCTTCGGCCACCACTTGTCCGATCAGCGGCGGGCTGAGGCGGGCCTGACCGAATTTCATCACGGCGTCGAGAATGTCCTGGTTGCGCGTGATCAACGCGCCCACGCGGATACCGCACTCGCTGTAGCGTTTCGAGACAGAGTCGATCATCACCACGTTCTGCTCAATGCCTTCGAGTTGCATGGCGCTCATATAGGGCGTGTCGGCATAGGCGTATTCGCGGTACACCTCGTCGGCAAACAGGAAGAGGTCGTAACGTTTGACGAGGTCACGCAGTTGGAGCAGTTCCTCGCGTGTGTAGAGCGTTCCGGTTGGGTTGTTGGGGTTACAGATCAAGATGGCGCGTGTGCGCTCGTTTATCAGTTTCTCGAATTGCTCCACGGCGGGCAGGGCGAATCCGTCCTCGATGTGGGTGGTGATGGTGCGCACAACAGCGCCGGTTTCGCATGCGAAGCCCATATAGTTGGCATAGGCCGGCTCGGGGATAATCACCTCGTCGCCCGGGTTGAGGCAAGCCATGAAAGCGAATTGCACGGCTTCTGAGCCACCGGTGGTGACGAAAATCTGGTCGGGTGTGAGGTTGATGTTGTATTTGGCGTAGTATCCCACAAGTTTCTCGCGATAGGACTGATATCCTTGCGATGGACTGTACTCGAGCACTTGGCGGGTGATGTGCTTCAGCGCGTCGAGGCCTTCCTGCGGAGTGGGCAGGTCGGGTTGTCCGATATTGAGGTGGTACACTTTGATCCCTTTTTGTTTGGCAGCCGTTGCATAGGGGGCCAATTTGCGAATCGGCGAGGCGGGCATGGTCTGACTGCGATCGGATAGTTTAGGCATAAATGGTAGGGTTTATGGTTTTAAAAGGTTGATTTGTCGTGTTTGACGCTGCGAAATTACGCAAAAAAATTCATGTAATCGCCACGCAGGGTGGAGAAAAGGGAATTATTTATGGAATTTCAGGTTCACGCCTGAGGGAGTGACGCGAAGTGTGGCGGGGCAGCCTTCAATGAGGGGGTAGTTCCACGTCTCGTCGTGTCCGGTGGGGAAGTCGAAGCAAATGGGGATGTTCAGCCCGCGCAGACGCTCGGCGAGCATCTGGTTCATATCGGCATAGCCATTGGAGGGGTTGTAGTCGGTAAAACGGCCGATGATGATGCCTTTGGCTTTGTCGAGCACGCCTTTGAGTTGAAGTTGGGTGAGCATACTCCCGACGCGGTTGATGCTTTCACCTACGTCCTCGAAAAAGAGCAGGAAGTCGCGTCCGTCGATATAGTCGCGGTCGAGGAAGTCCCACGTTTGTGAACCGGAGAGATTGCATGAGAACACGGCCATGTTTCCTCCGAGCAGGATACCGGTGGCAGTCCCGGGGTGGTTATCGGGATGTGCGGGAATGTTGTATTCGGGCAGATGTCCTTTGAGCAGGTCGCGCAGAATCAGGCTGATTGAGTCGGTGCCTCCGGTGGTGTTGAGTGCGCCGCACATATTGGCGTGAATGCTCATCACACCGCCGCGGACCATAGCGCTGTGCAGCGAGGTTATGTCGCTGTAGCCGATAATCCATTTGGGATAACGGGCGAGTGTGTCGGGGTGAATCATGCTGAGCATCATCGCAGAGCCATATCCGCCCCGGGAGCAGAGTATGGCTTTAACCTCGGGGTCTCGCAAGGCTGTGAGCAGGTCGTCAAGGCGTTGCTCAGCGGTTCCGGCGTAGCCGTGGTGGTTTGCCAGGGCGTGTTTGCCCACCACCGGCCGGTATCCCCAAGCGGTAAGGACCCACACTCCGGCGTCGATGTATTCGGCTTTGGGTTTGGAAGCGAGTGAGAGAATGGCCACTTTGTCGCCTTTACGCAGAAACTCGGGTGCTTCCGGAGTTGTTTGCGCGGTGGCGGTCAAAACGAGAGAAACAAGCGTGGCAAGCAAAAAGAATCTATTCATATTTTATGCAGTGAGGTTGATGGCTAATAGTCAAAAGATGACCCTCCGAGAAATTCGCGTAACAAACTGTTCGAAGGAATATCGGCCTCATCGAGGGGGTCGAAATAGGAGAGGAATTTGAGAAGTCGGTATGCTTCGGCATATTCGGGTGAGCTGGCGGGCACTTTTTTGAGCACTGCCTCGGCTTGGGGTTTCATGGCGGCGAGTTCAAACAGGAGTGAGGAGTTGAACGTCGCGTCGGCGTTTTCCTGGTAGGGGAAAATCCATTTCCGTTCACCACGCCGCACGCTTCCCCATCGCGCGATGGTGTCTCGGGCTTGGATGCCGCGGTATTTCGAGTCGCGCACGATGCGGCGGAGCAGGCGGTTGTCGGATGTTGACACCCAGTTGTGGTCGTCAATCGAGAGGGTCGTTAGCGCACTCACGTAGAGGCGGAATTTCTGCTGCTCCGGAATTCCTTTGGTCAGTTCCGGGTTCAGGCCGTGTATGCCTTCGATGAGCAGGATGTTGTTCGGGTCAAGGTGGAGGGTGTTGCCGCGGTATTCACGTTCTCCGGTGGTGAAGTTGTAGGTGGGCATGTCCACTGTCTCGCCAGCGAGCAGACACTCGAGGTCGGTGTTGAACTGCTCAAGGTCGAGGGCGTAGATTGACTCATAGTCGTATTCTCCCGATTCGTCTTTGGGCGTGTGCGCGCGGTCGACGAAATAGTTGTCGAGTTCAATCACTTTCGGCACGATGTAGTTCGTGAGCAGTTGGACGGCCAGCCGCTTGCTTGAAGTGGTTTTTCCGCTCGATGATGGTCCGGCGATGAGCACCACACGCGCTCCCCCCTCGTGGTAGCGCCGCGTGATTTCGGCTGCGATGGAGGCGAACATCTTGTTGTGCAGCGCTTCGGCGACGTTGATCAGCAAGGGTGCTTGTCGGCTGTTGATGGCCTTGTTTAGGTATCCCACGTCGTCAATGCCGATGATGTCGTTGAAGGCGATATATTCGGTAAAGGCCTTGAACATTTTCGGTTGCGGAACCATGGTTGCGGGTTGGTTGGGATTTTCCGCATCGGGTCCGAGCAGGAGCATTCCGTTTTCGTACGGCTGGAGATCCCACACTTTGAGGTATCCGGTTGACGGCACGAGCGGTCCGTAGAAGTTGTCGATGATGTCGCCGAGTTGGTAGTATGCGGTGTAGAGGTCGTCGATGGTGGAGAGCAGGCGCACCTTGTCGTTCAGTCCTTGCCGGCGGAACATTTCGATTACGTCTGTTGTGAGGCGCTCGCGTCGTATGAAGGTGATGTTGTCGGCGATGATTTCAGCCATTCTGTCTTTGATTCGGCCGATAATTTCCGGGGTGAGGGTGGTTTTGTCGTGCTTGAGGATACAGTAGTATCCGTTGGATATGGAGTGCTCGAGGCGGAGGCGTTTACCGGGGAAGAGGTCGTTGATGGCTTTGTAGAGTACCATGCATAGCGAGCGTGCATACACGCGTTGCGCCGACGGATGGTCAATGCCGAGGTATTCCACGTGTTTCGGGCGATACACGCGGAAATGGAGGTCTTCGGCCTGATTGTTGACAAAGGCGCACAGTGGGGTGAATTTCATGCGGTGAAGTAGTGGCTGGACTATCCCGAGCAGCGTTTCACCGCCGTCGATACTGATGTATTCTTCGGTGTTCTTGCAGTAGATCTGCAGTTCGGAGATGTTCATAATGCGAGGTGTTTGGCACAATTGTTGAATTGAAAGCGCAAAAATACTGCTTTTATCGCAAATGAACACTTATTTTAAAACAAACAAAAACACAAAAATAGTTAACACATTTTGCCGAAAACCTGAAAAAGCGTACTTTTGTGGTGATATTCAAAGCAAAGCAGAGAATATCTTCTCCAATCGAATACTTATTCACTTTATCCTACAACAAATATGCTTAGAAAATTAAGAGTAACAATGGCAGTGATGATTTTTGCGCTGATTACCCTGTTGCTACTCGACTTCACAGGAACGCTTCACCACTGGTTAGGTTGGATGGCTCGCATCCAATTCCTGCCGGCCGTGCTGGCGCTCAACGCGGTGGTAATCATATGTCTGGTTGTCGCCGCGCTGGTTTTTGGCCGAATGTACTGCTCCGTGATATGTCCCTTGGGCGTGATGCAAGACGTGATTTCCTGGATCAGCGGAAAGCGGAAAGGCAAGCGTAACCGGTTCAGTTACTCGCCGGCCATGAACTGGTTGCGGTGGGTGATGCTGGCCGTGCTTGTAGTGGCACTCGTGCTCGGCATGGGCTCCATTGCCGCGTTGATTGCTCCCTACAGCAGTTACGGCCGTATCGTGACCAACCTGTTCCAGCCGATATACATCTGGTGCAACAACGCGCTCGCCGCCGTAGCGGAGCATTACGAGAGTTACGCGGTTTACAACAAAGAGG
>CACYCT010000148.1 GCA_902772965.1 uncultured Bacteroidales bacterium
CGAAGCCATCGAAAAAGGACGCGCTGAAGGACGTGCCGAAGGTATTGCCGAAGGACGTATGGAAGAGAAACTCGAAAACGCGAGAAAGATGATTCAAAGAGGTATTGACCCGACTGTTGTCGCGGATATCACCGGACTGACGATGGAACAAATCAAAGATTTATAAAATTAATTGGCCCTACATCAACATATCCCCCTCCGAGCCGAAGCCCGGAGGGGGATTGTCTATACGAGGTTCAGCAATGCTTATTGCTGGGGATTGTTAGGGTCTTGGGGAGCCTGACCGTTCCACGGGGTTGTCTGGTCGGGTTGCTGGGGAACCTGCTGGCCACTCCACGGCGTGCCCTGTTGGGGTTGTTGCGGTTGTTGGGGAGCCTGCTGGCCGCTCCACGGCGTGCCCTGTTGTTGCGGTTGCTGAGGTTGTTGGGTAACCTGCTGGCCGCTCCACGGCGTGCCCTGCTGTTGCGGAGCCTGAGGTTGTTGCGGCTGTTGTCCCCATTGCTGTTGAGGCTGCTGAGGCATTTGCTGCTGGCCGCCCCATTGTTGTTGGGGAGCCTGAGGACCTTGCGGCTGTTGCGGGCCGGCGGGAACGGGCTCGGCAACCGGTTTTTGCCCGCGTCCGCGCAAAGCGAAGAACGCGATCAGGCCGCCGGCGATGGCGAGTATGATCACTCCCCACAGCGGACGATAGAACAGCCATGCCACGCCAATCACGATAAGCGACCATGCGATACCTACAATGGTGCAGATCAGACCCACGCCGAAGTTCATAATGCTTGCCAGGAAAGGAATCACCTTGAGAATCATCGCGAGGAATCCGAAAATCATCTTCAGTCCGGCAATCACGATAAGTACACCAAGCAGGCGCAGACCCCACTTGAGCATATCGTTCTCGCTCTCAGCCTGGTTGTACATCTCATCAGCCGTGGCCTTGCCCATATTCAGACGGGAGAAGGTCTTGCCGTTTTTGGCTTTCCATTTCGCGAACGTATTGCCGTTAACCTTACCGAGGATAGACACGACGGCTTTGGGGTCAACTTTCTCAAAAGTAATCTTCACATCGCCGATTTGGGGCGAGTTCATCGAGCGTCCGTAGTAGATTTGGTTGCCGCTCACGAGGTAGGGCACCTCGTCTTGTGTTGTGTAGCGGCTTCCGTCGTAGCGGTTTTGTTGCTGGGGCAGCGTGCGTCCTTGGGCTTCGGCCAGCGAGTCGGCCTCGGCTTGGGCGTTGCCTTGGGCGATCATACGCTCCTGCTCGGCCTTTTGGGCTTCGGTCTGCTCAACGGGAGCGGGGGTGTAGCCACCGATGCTGTTGATGAAGAAGTCGGGGAAGGTGTACGCGCCGAAAGTAACATTGGAGGCATCGTATGTCTTGCTTTCAACCTCGATGTTCACCTTGTTACGGCCCACATATGCGGGGTCGTGGAAAGTGCTTGAGTTCACCGGCGACGACACCCACTCTTTGGTGTAGGTGTAGGTGGTCACAATTTCCTCGCTGCCACCCATTTTGTCTTTACGCTCCTCTTTGGCATGCTCTACCCACTGGTAGTACTGCACATCGCGCTTGAGGTGCATGTAGTTGCCGCTCACGGGGAACTGGTCGTCTTGGAGCACGTCCTGCGTGGCGGCTTCGCCGCTTGCCCAAACGAGTTGTCCCTCAAATTCGGGCGACACCTTGGTGATGTTGTTCATCTCAACGGTCACTTCCTGGGCTTGTTCAAGCATGTCGGCGGTCTTCTTGTAGTTACCTTCGTTCCACCACAGCAGCACGGTGCCGGCGATGAAGAGCAGGAAACCTGTTCCGATTTGCTTAAACGAATTGCCCACGCGAGTTCCGTATCCTACGGTTCTTGTTTCTGTGTAAGCCATAAGTCGTTTGTTTATAGATTAGTAATTAGTTTATTTATTGGAAGTATTCGTAGTTGTCGATGATGTCGAGCCATGTTCCGGCCACTTCGCGCCACACGGCACGGTGGGCGCCTTCCATCGAGTACCAGCGCACGTACAACTCCGTTCCCGCCGGCGTGCGCGCGATGGCCATGATTTGCGGCGCGTGCTCGAAGTAGGAGTCGATATCGCTGCCGTACCATAGGTCTTCAACGGAGATATTCTCGGCCATGTCAAGCCGAACCGATGTGACAGTGTTGTCGCGGATGGCGATGAACGCGGCGAAGGCGTTCTCGCCCTCGGGGCGGAAGGTGACACTATAAAAGGTGGTTTGCAGTTCGTCGCACGTGGCGAGCCAGCGTGTTTGGTACACCTTCATCGGAGCGAAGTAGGCCTCGATGGCTTCCAAGTGGGCTCCGCCGGCCTCGTCTACGCGCTCGCCCTCGAGCCAACGCGTGTACTCGCACAGGTAGTGGTTCTCAAAGAACTTGTCGGTCACCACCATCGGCACGATTTGCCCATCGGGATAGCCGCGCATCATCACGCCGGCGCGCGAGGGGTCTTCAAGACTGAATGTGACACTGTTTCCGTCCATGGATTTCTTCCGAACGTTGCTCACATGGTGCTTGAAGAACATATTGGTGTACGCCTCAACAGGCGGCAGGGCGGAAGTGTTGGGCATATTGTAGGCGTCAAAGACGATTTTGAACCGGTTGGATTTTTTGTTCACCTCCGTGAGCATAAGCGGGTATTGCTCTAAGGTGGGGTCGTCTTTGGCCGTGATGTCCATGGTGAACATCGCGTGCACGGGAATCCAGAGCACACCTTCCTCGGTGGAGCCGTCATCGGTGAGGCTCTGAATTGGTACGATTTGCGGAATCGGTCCGGGGCGGTAGGCCACACGCCGATCGCGGTCGGGCGTGGTCAGCACGAGTTCGGCCTGTCCGTCTCCGTCAACGTCCCACACTTTGAACCACGCCGCGCGATGAAGCACATCGCGGTTCTGATTAAACAGTTGCAAACAGTTACCAACCTCGGCGGTGGTACAAGTCAATTCGGTCGTCTCGGGCGAAGCGCCCCATGCCGACAACCATGCGAAACCGGCTATGAGCGCGGTCAGAAGGGAATGAAAAGAATAGCGCATTAGCAATTATTTTGTTTTCGAAGTGCAAAATAACATAATTTTTCGCAAACAGAATAGAATTTTACAGACAAAAAATAGGAGAAAAACGACAAAACCGCCTAAAATCACAATTCTGCAAGCAAAATTTCGTAATTTTGCACCTATGAAAACCCAACTCACACCCCAACAGGCACAACTCCGCCTCGAATCTTTATGCGCCCGGGGCGAGCAATGCGAGGCCGACCTGAGGGAAAAACTACGCCGATGGGGCATCTGCAGCAACGAGACCGAAAAAATCATCGCCAACCTGCGCAAGGACAACTATTTCGACCCCGAGCGGTACTGTCGGGCGTACACGCGCGAGAAATTCCGATTCAACCGATGGGGACGAGTCAAGATCCGCCTCATGCTCGCACAAAAACGCATCCCCGCCGAAATCATCGACACCGCCCTCGAGGAGGAAATCACCCCCCAAGCCTACACCCAGACCCTACTCGAGTTGCTCCGCGGAAAAGCGCGCGCGCTGACAACCGCGCAACAGAAACAACCTCTGGTCGCCCTCGCCGCTTTCGCCGCAAGCCGGGGTTTCGAGACAGACCTCGCCTTCACTGCGGCACGGCAAGCCCTGAACAACGATGCCGATGAATCTGAAACAATGGATACTTGACGCCGCCGACGTGGTCTTTCCGCGGCAGTGCGCCGTGTGCGGGCGTGTGCTCGGCAGCGAAGAGCACCACGTTTGCCGCGCTTGCATGGCCTCAATGCCCGTCACGGGATACCACATGGTCGACTTCAACCCCTTCGAGCAACTCGCCGAAGGGCGCGTCCCCATTGAGCACGCCACGGCATACTTCTTCTACGACAAGCAGAGCCCTTACGTACGCATCATCCACGACGCCAAATACCGCAATATGCCCAAAATCGGCCGATATATCGCCGCCCATGCCGCCCGCGAAATACAACCGAGCGGATTCTTCAACGGCATAGACCTGATCGTGCCCGTGCCGATACATTTCAGCAAACGCGCCTCACGAGGATACAACCAGACTGAATACATCGCCCGCGGAATCTCCGACATCACCCGAATACCCGTCATCAACGCAGTCCGGGCGGCACACGCCCACAACACCCAAACCAACCTCAACGCCCAGCAACGTCTCAAAAACGCGCAACACATCTACGACATCCACCCCCGACACGCCGGCCAACTCCGACACCGGCACATCCTCCTCGTCGACGACGTTGTCACCACAGGAGCGACACTACTCGCCTGCGCCGAGGCGTTACGCGCTGTTGAGGGAGTAACCGTTTCTCTGTTCACACTCGCCATCGCGCACCACAACTGATTGGTCGACACAAAACGCCCTTTGGTCGAACAACGGTGCAGCCGGTTAAACTTCAGCCATAACCGCGTGTCCAACAAACAGAAAAACGAATTACTAACCCACCTAAAATATCAAGAACTATGAAACGCTACATCATCACCCTCATCGCCGCCGTGGCACTGATGGCAACCGCCTCTGCCATGAGCCTGAACCAAGCACGTGAGCAGGCGTTGTTCCTGACCGACAAGATGGCTTACGAACTCAACCTGACCAACGACCAGTTTAACGCCGCATACGAGATCAACCTCGACTACATCCTCAACATCGAGCGAGCAGGTGACCTCTACGGAACTTTCTGGACACGACGCAACAACGAGATGAGCTACGTTCTCACAGCCGCGCAATACAACGTGTTTATCCGCTCGGAATACTTCTACCGCCCCGTAACATGGCTGCGCAACGAGTTCCGCTTCATCATCTACGACCGCTACCCCAAAAACCGGTTCTACCGCCCCGCGCCTCCGGGATACCAAACGTACAGAGGCGGTAACCGCTACTACGACAACAGCCCCTACCGCGGACGCAACTTTGACAGCCGCTCAACCAAACCCGCCGGAAACTCCCACGTCACCCCGACCAAGCCCGGTACTGTCACAGAACACGGCCACATCAGTTCAGGAAGAACCGGAGCCGGAAAAAACTCAACCCGACCCGACGGAACCATGACGAAAAAAGAAGCCGTCAAACAAGGTAAATCCAACATGAGCGGACACCGCCACTAAACACGCACACACCAACCCGCACCCGCCGCGCGAACCAACCCGCGTGGCGGGTAAGTTTTTACAGAACAAAATATTTTTGTACTTTTGTAGCCGATTATGCCCAGCAGACGAACACTCATACTCATCATCACACTACTGCTCATTGCCGACATAGTCGCAATCCTGTGGTACCTCAGCCTGCGTGCCGAAATCAGCGGAGAAAGCAGAGACTTCTGGGACACACCCTCAGAAGAAATCACCACTATGGCCGATACCGTCAGCCTCCGCTCCGCTCCCGACACATTCAACATCATCAGGCAATCGGCATTTTTCGCCTCTGACAAACCCGCCATACCCAACGACCAGAATTCCTACTACACCTGCCACCGACATCTCGCCCTGAGATGGCCAACGAGCATCAACGGATCGCCCTCACCCGAAAAACTGCAACGGGCACTGATCAGATTCCTCACCAATTCCGCGACAGGACAACTCGAAGTGGCCATCACCGAATGGCTCAACCAACCGCGATTCACCACCAACACCGACTTCCCTTTCCATAAATCCGTAGCCGCACCGCACGTTATCGCAGGATACGCCTACACCGAAAACATCATCATCTATCCCCTGCTCACATCACAACGGCTTCTGGTCATGGAAATCGACCACAACACAAATAACGGCGAAACCAACCACCAATCGTCGGCCTACGTCCACTACGACAGACTGAAACACCAACTTCTCAACCCCACCGACATCCTCGACCAACACAAAGAAAACACACTCATCACCCTCATCAACAATAAAATCTCCGAACTCAATAAGCAACACCGAACGCCTGCACTTGAGCAAACCTCACGCGCGCCGGCGAACATTTGTTGTCGCCGAACAGGTATCATCTTCCAATTCGCCGCCGGTGACATTGCCGGCATCTCCGAAGGACCCATCGAGATTCTCATCCCCTACACCCAACTAAAGCCACTGCTCACCTCATCGTTCAAACAGTTGCTGCAGGACAACGACGGATGGTGGGAATACAAACGCCTGCAACTTATAGAGCAATAGAGAACTACCCCACCTTAGGCCGTACTCGCTACGCTCGCTTGGCTCTAACTTAGAGGGGGGAGACTATTCGACTGACGCTCAGCGCGTTAGTAGTTCCTCCCCTAAGTTAGGGGAGGTGGCACGAAGTGCCGGAGGAGTGTGTCTAATACAGCAAAAAATTGCCGGAAAAGTATGCCAAAACAATAAGAGGCAGCAACGGAAGTATCTGTATTCCATATATATACGCGAAGCGTATCACCTCGATAGAGGTGTAATCTCTTTAACCCCACTTTGGCGGAGCGAGCCTCAGCGAGCGAATGCCTAAGTGGGGGCAAGGAGGGGTGTGTCCGTTACAGCGACAGGACACAGGTATCAGTGATATACGCATCTGCAGGCATGCCCGTATCAGACACACGCCCCCGCCGCTTCGCGACTTCGTCTTGACCTTTTTTCATAGGC
>CACYCT010000149.1 GCA_902772965.1 uncultured Bacteroidales bacterium
AGGAATGTCACTATTTGCCAAAAAATACAACCATTGATCCAACGGAGTGCGTGACCAACGATCAAAGTCGTTCACTTTCAGAATATAATACTCCGGATACAACTGATACACCTCATCTACCGAAAACTTCTGTTTCTGGAACGGCGATAAGCGTAGCACATCATCAAAATGAATTCCGCGAAACTCTGTCTTACCATGATACACATAGTCTTTTCCCTGACCAAGATCAAAGTAAACGATGTTGATTGAGTACACTTTCTTTACGTTCTCGTAGTTTTGGCCGCTATCGATATATTCCGACACTAATCTGGAGGTGGCGAATAGGATTCGTTGGAAAAACGCGTACTCTGTTTCTCCTTGAACCTCAATTAACAACAACTCGCCTTCACTGTTTTTCGCTAATAAATCAACGCGGTTTTGTTTTGCGTCCCTGCGGTCTTGGTTGCTCTCGCTTTCCAACAGTTCCTTAATCGTGATTGTGGTACCCAATAGGGTGGACAGAAATCCTTCCAGCACGTCAAAGTTGGCCTTGTCGCGCAACAGGCGTTTCAGCGCCCAATCAAAACTTATGTAAGGTCGATCTCGCATAGTAATCCTGTATTTTCCGCAAAATTAATGTTATTTCTTCAAACCACCAATTTTTTGGCAAAAAAAGTAACGGTCGCAGAGGCGTTATTCTTAAATTATCTGTAGCGGTTGTTCAAAATGTGATGATTCATATGACCGATTTTTAGTGCATGTTCTGAAGGTGTCGGGCTGTTCGCAAGGCGATGTTTTGTCGCAGTTGGTCGCGATAGAGCCAGATTTCCCGGCTGTGGTAGTTGCCTTCTTTGCCGATCAGCGGAAGAACGTAGTCGGTGGCGGTATAGCCGTTGACGAGTAGTAGGTTTGTGGCGGTGTCGAGGCGAACGGTGAGCGTGTCTTTGCGTTGTTGGTCAACCGGGAGTAGAGGAGATGGCTCGGTAAAGATTGTCGCGGGCGTGTTGTCGGTTTTCCAGTTGATGGGGTTAATGGCGAAGGCCGGCCGCGCTCCGGAGAAGCACGACGGGTCGCGCACCGAGTTGTAGCAGATTGTCACACCGGTGTCGTCGGCCGCGCGCGCCGGGCGGATATGCGGCGTGGTGGCGAGGTCGGAATCGGTAACGGCGATGCCGATGGCGTAGGCGGCAATCATGCGGTTGTAGGTGGAATCGTCCATTTCTTTGAGCAGTTGGAGCATGATGATGGTGCCCTGGCTGAATCCGGCGATGACGAATGGGCGATCGGGGTTGAGATGAGTGAGGTAGTACTTGAACGCACGGCGCACGTCATCTAAGGCCACCGGCAATCGCGCCTGCCGGAGCGAGTCTGACGTGAACGACTGCAGGGAGCACTGCCTGTAATATGGTGAATAGAAGTTGAGCGTTCCGCTCAGGAGCGTGTCCACACCGAGCATCTCGGCGTGCATGGGCGCACGCACGGAATCGGCGTAAGTGTCTGCGTAGTGGCACATGATTCCGTCACGCGGATAGTCGCCGGTTTCAGTCGAGATGATGTAAAACACGTCGGCCGGAGCGTTGCGTTGGCTAACGTACCATTGCGTGGTGTCGGAATATTCGGGCGCGTCGGGGATTGTATCGGCATTCTTGCCCTTGCATTGCGCGCACAGGAGCAGTATCGCGGTCAGGGTAAGGAGGTTAATCGGAAATCTCATCGGTAAGCGGAATAGGTTGTATGCCCAATTTCTTCGGCAGATGTGTAACAACAAGGTTGAATGACTCGGTGATGAGGTGCTCAACGGTTAGCCGGTCGAGTTGATTCAGCATCAGGTCGTTCCAGTGGGTTTTGTTCATGTGGTAAGCTGGAAGCACTCCGCTGAATCGCTCGCGCAGTTCAATGCCTCGCTCTGGCGGCAGTTTCACCGCCACGCGGGGTTCGGGGGCGTCGAGTTGCATCAGCAGAAACCATTTTCCGGCGATTCGCCACGAAACCCACTGTTCGGCGAAGAGTTGCTCTGTGACGCCGGGGTGAAGTCCGAGCGCAAAAACGCGAACTTGTTCGATGTCCATAACAAGTTTAGGATATATATGAGGTAGTCTTACGTATTGCCGCGTCAGGCGAAGAGCATCTGCTCGCCGATTTCAAGGAAGCGGTCGCGCCCCATCGATTGCTCGACAAGGGCGAAGGCGAACTCGGCTGCCGAGGCCGGCCCGTTGCCGGTGGTTACGTTTCCGTCGATAGCCACGTCGCCGTCGGCCCATTGGATGGCCTCGTCGGACGTTTCCATTCCCGGATAGCACACCGCCTGACGGCCGTTGAGCATACCCATCGGAGCCAGCACAATCGCGGGCGAGGCGCAAATGGCTGCCACTTTGCCGCCGGATTCATACTGCGCGCTGAGCCACGAGCGGAGCGGTTCGCACGCATACAGGTTGCTCGCGCCGGGCATTCCTCCCGGGCATACCAGCCATTCGGCCTCGCCGCTGTTGATGGCGGCAATTGTGGTGTCGGCCATGACAACAACACCATGCGCGCCGGTCACGCGCTCGGTGGCGTTGATTGATACGGTTACCACGGGCATCTCCGCACGCCGGAGAATGTCCACAACGCTCAGGGCTTCAATCTCTTCAAAGCCGTCGGCGAAAAATACATACGTCGGTTTCATCGTTTCTTTTACTTATAGGATCATAATTTGGGTGCTAAGGTACGATTTTTTCTCCATTCAGCAAAGAAATCTGCCTGCCTTAGGCAACCCAATCAATCCGTGCAAACGTTTACATTGCTTATATTAACATTTGTTTACGTTATAAATTTTCCCACTTGACACATTATTTCTAATTTTGTGATTCAAACCAATACCTATACTTGAATAAACAAACCCCAAACAATATGAAACACTCCATCACCTCCCCGCGACAGGCCTTCGCCGCCTTGCTCGCCGTGGTAGCGCTCACCTGCCTGAACTCTTGCAAATCAACGCAAGTGGCCGCACCGCAAATGGCCTCTGCACAGGCCACCGCAAAAGTTAAACCCATACCGATGATTCTCGACTCCGACTTTGGAAGCAGCACCGACGACCTGTTCGCCCTGATGATGCTCCACCACTACATCGATGACGGACGTGTCGACCTCAAAGGCATCATCGTAGACCGTGAAGGCGAGAAAAACGCCGGCGTGGTCGACATCTTCAACAACTACTACGGGCACCCAGACATTCCCATCGGCCTCGAGCGCAACGGCGTGAAAAATCCGCGTTGCTTCATCCCGTACAACGGTATCTGCGACCTCACCGAAGCCGACGGGACACCCATGTTCAAAACTTCCATCAACCCCGCCACACTTTCCGACGGATATCGGCTCTACCGGCAGATCCTCTCCAAGGCCGATGACAAGTCGGTTGTTATCGTGGCCATCGGATTCGCCACAACCCTGGCCCAACTCATCCAGTCCACAGCCGACCAATACTCTCCCCTTTCCGGGCGCGAACTGCTCGATAAAAAGGTGAAAGCGATCTATATCCAGTCGGGGCGCTTCGAAGCCGGCGACAGCCTCAGCGGTTACAACATGCGGGCCGCATCGAAACAGTCGGCCATCTTCTACGACCAACTCCCCACCAGCGTCGACCTGATCATGTCGCCAAGCAACATCGGAGACGCGATGAACTACCTCCCCGGCGATGTGCTCTCAGACCTCAGTTACACCACACACAACCCCATCAAAGCCGTATACTCCAACTACCACTGCGACACCGGCCAACGTATGTGGGACACCAACTGCCTCGTCAACGCCGTGCTCGGAGATGAGCAATACTACCTCTCGCCCCGCGGATACGTCACCTTCGTCGACCGCGGCGAGGAATCACTCATGCTCTTCCGGCAAGACCCCAACGGAAACGCCCGCTACCAACTGCCCGGCGATTCCTACTTCAACCAGGAAAAACTCATGGACATCCGGCGCCACACCCGCATGTACAACAACCGCGCATCCTACTCCATCGAAGCGCCCCAGCCGCAGCTGACCAACTACGAGGCCACCCAATGGGTCAAACCGCGCATGACGCAGCTGATTGACAAATACCTCGGCACTGCCGGCAACACGCTCAACCCCGACGACGTGCGCGCAACATTGAGACCCATCGGATACATCGGATCGAACGAACCCGACTACAAGCAAGCCGAACAACTGCTCACCGACAACATCTACACCACCATGCTCAACCGGGCAATCAAGCAAGGTAAAACCGACATGGTAATCATCACCGGACCGCCCGCAAGCGGAAAAACAACCGCCGCCAAGCAACTCAAACTCAATAAAGCCGGACTCATCTACGACGCCGACCTGAGCGACCCGCAACGGCTCGAAAACGCCATCGCGCAGGCACAGAAAGCAGGTATGCGCGACATCAACATCGTCATGGTCTACAACGACATCCTCACCTGCTATAAGAACTGCATCAACCGAGGCAAAACACAATGGCGATTCACACCGCTCGACCAACTCATCGCCTCCTTCCGTAACAACAGCGGAAAAATCGACCATATTCAAGCCACCTATCCCAACATAAAAATCACCCCCATCGACTGCACCAACAACCAAGGCGTACGCCAGACAACACTCGACGCTGCCAAACGATGGAACTTCAACCCCACCGACGCCGACATCAAAACACTGCTCACTTACCTGCTCGAGCAAATCAACAGCGGTAACCTGCAATCCTACGAAATAGCCCAAGCCGCCGGAAAGGTGCTCGCCATCCCCGGCCTCAACGCCGAGAATCAGGCACTTGCCCGACAAATCGACGAGAAAATACGGGAAGTTTCCACACAATCACGATAACCAACCCACCAACAATCCCCCCGCTCCGACACCGAGGCGGGGGGATTGTTAAAATCCGCAACATATGACCGGACTATCCCTGATGATCGCCTTCCTCATCGCCATCGTCGCGATGCTGCTCATGATCGCCAAGTGGAAAACACACCCCTTCCTGAGCATTATGCTCACGGCTTTAATCCTCGCGATCATAGCCGGAATTCCTATAACGCAAGTGCCGAAAGTTATCGGCGAAGGCTTCTCGGCAACCTTCACCTCAATAGGTCTCGTGATCATCTTCGGGGCACTCATCGGAAGCATCATCGAGCGTACCGGAGCCGCACTCACTCTGGCCGACACCGTGATTCGGATCATCGGGCGGCATAGACCCGCTCTGGCCATCGAACTGATGGGATGGGTGGTTTCGATACCCGTGTTCTGCGACAGCGGATTCGTTATCCTCAATCCCATCCGCGAAGCGCTTGCCAAACGCACCGGCGCTTCGGCTGTGATGCTCACTGTTTGTCTCTCGTGCGGACTGTACGTCTCCCACGTGTTCATCCCGCCCACACCCGGACCCATCGCCGCGGCAGAGGCTCTCGGCATCGGAGAAAACCTCCTGCTCGTGATCGCTCTCGGCGCAGTCGTGTCAATCTTCCCGCTCACCGCAGGATATTTCTACGCGCGATACATCAGTTCACGCGTCACAACCGGTAATAACGAAAACACCGAAGCGCCCGACCAGACCGCCGAAGCCTATACCCGACTCCGTGACACCCAACCCGACCGGCCCGGAGCCATCGCCTCGCTTGCGCCAATCATCATCCCCATCGTCCTGATGAGCCTCAGTTCCATAGCCTCCATGCTCCACCTGCAAGGAATGCCCGCCGACATATGTGTCTTTATCGGGCATCCCCTGATGGCGCTCGCCGTCGGAGTACTTGCCGCTATTTGCCTGCTGATTCGAACCCGGAAAACCGGCGAACTCTTCACCATCACCGACAACACGCTCCGAACCGTCGGACCCATCCTGTTCATCACCGCGGCCGGCAGCGTGCTCGGACGCGTCATCGCCGCTTCCGACCTTATGCAGTACATCACACAAAAAGCGCCACTGCTCAACAACCTCGGCCTGCTCTTCCCTTTCCTCGTCGCGGCCGTTTTCAAAACAGCGCAAGGCTCATCAACCGTGGCCATCACCACAACGGCCTCACTCATCGCCCCCTTGCTCCCCTCGCTCGGACTGACCACACCCTCCCAAGCCGCCCTTGCCGTACTTGCTATCGGAGCCGGGGCAACCACCGTCTCACACGCCAACGACTCCTACTTCTGGGTCGTCACACGACTCGGAAACCTCTCCGTAGAGCAAGGCTACAAAACCCACACCACCTGCACACTCATCATCGGAGTCACATCCATCATCGCAATCATAATAATCTCCCAATTCGTCTGACAACGCCGCAAAATACACTATTCCACAATTTTTAATCATTTTTAGAATCTGTCGGCACCGGTCGAACCAACAAAAATTTGTAATTTTGTACGTTTTTAGGCGAAAGCCTGAAACGCGTACAAACAAGACCATTATTTAACCCAAACGATGAACGAAGATTTCAACATAGAAGAACAAGAGCAACAATATTCCGCGAGTAACATCCAAGTTCTTGAAGGACTTGAAGCCGTGCGCAAACGCCCGTCGATGTACATCGGCGACACACACGTCAAAGGTCTGCACCACCTCGTTTCCGAAGTGGTCGACAACTCCATCGACGAGGCACTTGCCGGATTCTGCGACACCATCAACGTCACCATCACCGAAGACGACTCCATCCGCGTATCCGACAACGGACGCGGAATCCCCGTGGACGAACACGAGAAACTGCACAAGTCCGCACTCGAGGTCGTTATGACCGTCCTTCACGCAGGCGGTAAATTCGACAAAGGCTCCTACAAAGTCTCCGGCGGTCTCCACGGCGTGGGCGTCAGTTGCGTCAACGCGTTGAGCGATTACCTCCGCGCGGAAGTGCGGCGCGACGGGAAGGTCTACATGCAGGAGTACACCAAAGGCAAACCAAAAGCGCCCGTGACGGTCATTGCCGAATGCGCCCCCGAAGACCACGGAACAACCGTCTTTTTCCACCCCGACCCCGAAATCTTCCAAACCACCATTTACGACTACTCCATCCTCGCCACACGACTGCGCGACCTCGCATACCTCAACGCCGGAGTGAAACTCACGCTCACCGACCTGCGCAACAAAGACCAGGACGGAAACCCCCACACCGAGACATTCTACTCCCGCACAGGTCTCGACGAGTTCGTCCGCTACATCGACGCCAGCAAGGAACCGCTCATCAACGACGTGATCCACATCAGCACCAACCGGGGCGACATACCCGTTGAAGTGGCCATGACATACAACACCTCCTTCAACGAGAACGTATACTCCTACGTCAACAACATCAACACCATCGAAGGCGGAACACACCTCACCGGGTTCCGGCGCGGACTCGGCGCGACACTCAAAAAATACGCCGAAGACAGCAAAATGCTCGACAAGGTGAAAGTCGAAATCAAACCCGAAGACTTCCGCCAGGGACTTACGGCCGTGGTGTCGGTGAAAGTGCTCGAGCCTCAATTCGAGGGACAGACAAAGACCAAACTCGGCAACACCGAAGTAATCGGCGCCGTAGAGACCAGCCTGCGCGAAGCGCTCGCCACCTACCTTGAGGAACATCCCACGCAGGCCAAAACCATCGTCGAGAAAATCATTCTCGCCGCAACTGCACGCCACGCCGCCGAGACTGCACGCGCACGCGTACAACGGAAGTCTCCGCTCGCCGGCGGAGGTCTGCCCGGAAAACTCGCCGACTGCACCTCACGCGACCCGGCAAAAAGCGAACTCTTCCTCGTTGAGGGTGACTCCGCAGGCGGAACAGCCATGCAGGGACGCGACCGGAAATTCCAGGCCATCCTCCCGCTGAGAGGAAAAATCCTCAATGTCGAGAAAGTGATGGACCACAAAGTGTATGAGTCCGAATCGGTCGTAATCATCTTCCGAGCGCTCGGTGTCACCATCGGAACCGACGAAGACCCCAAAGAAGCCAACCTGAGCAAACTGCGCTACCACCGCATTATCATCATGACCGATGCCGACGTCGACGGAAAACACATCGCAACACTGCTGATGACCTTCTTCTTCCGCCGCATGCGCCCCATCATTGAGAACGGATACCTCTACATCGCCACGCCGCCCCTCTACCGCGTCAGCCTCCGCCAAAAAAACGGAAAACAGGAATACTGCTGGAACGACGCGCAAAAGCAACTCTTCATCGAACGTTACGCCGAAGGAGACGCCACAAAAGTCGACGTGCAGCGCTACAAAGGTCTCGGTGAAATGGATGCCGAACAACTCTGGGACACCACCATGGACCCCGAGAACCGCATGCTCAAGCGCGTCAACATCTCCGATGCCGCCGAAGCCGACCGAGTGTTCTCCATGCTCATGGGCGAAGACGTAGAGCCAAGACGCAAATTCATCGAAGAAAACGCCGCCACTGCCAACATCGACGCGTAAGCCAAATTCACAATAACATAACACCACACACCACACATCACTATGAAGCACCTAACAACCATCAGCCTGCTTCTTATCATAGTGACCTCAATCGCTATGCCCAAACTTAACGCAGCAAACAAAGTGAAGAACTACAACCCCTTCCTCGCACCCTACAACACCAAATACGACATTCCACCATTCGAACAAATCGACTACCTGCACTACCTCCCCGCCGTGCAACAAGGTATCGAACAGCAGAACCGGCAGATTCAGGAAATCATCGACAACCCCGAGCAACCCACATTCGACAACACCATTCTCGCGCTCGACAACTCCGGCGACATCCTCAACCGAGTGCAATACGTCTTCGCCGCGCTCGTAGAGTCGGACAACACACCCGAGATGCACAAACTCGCCGAAACGCTCACACCCATGTTCACCGGCCAGAACGACGAGATCATGATGAACGAAGCCCTCTTCAAACGCATCAAGCAAGTCTACGACCACGCCGACAAACTCACCCTGCCGCAACGCCGGCTCACCGAGAAATACTATACCCGCATGGTCCGCAACGGCGCCCTGCTCAGCCCCGCCGACAAAGACACACTCAAAGAAATCAACCGGCGTGAGGCCGAACTGCAACTCGCCTTCAACAACAACGTCATGCAGGAAATCGCCGGCAACGTCATCTATGTCGACAACCTCGCGCAACTCGCCGGCCTCGACCAAGCCGTCATCGACGACGCCAAAGCACTCGCCACACAAAAAGGACACCCCGGCCAATACGCATTCACAGCCTCGGCCGCAACACGCCTCGCCGTGCTCACCAACGCGCAGAACCGCGAACTCCGGCGGAAAATGTACGAAACCTACACCAACACCGCCGCCCGCGGCAACCAATACGACAACACACCCATCATCAACCAAATCATCAAACTCCGCCAGCGAAAAGCGCAACTGCTCGGATACCCCTCCTTCGCCGACTACGCCATCGCCCCATACATGGCAACAACCGTTGAGCAAGCCGAAAACCTGCTCATGCAAATATGGAAACCCGCCATCAAAAAAGTGGAACGCGAAGTGGCCGACATGCAAGCCTTCGCCAACGCCAAAGGAGACAATATCACCATCGAGCCTTACGACTACTATTACTATGCCGAGCAGGTGAAAAAGCAGCGCTACCAATTCTCTGAAGACGACATTAAACCCTATTTCGAACTCAACTCCGTGGTCAAAAACGGAATCTTCTACCTCGCCAACCGCCTCTACGGCCTCACTTTCACCGAACTCAAAAACGCCCCCAAATACAACCCCCAAGTAACCGTTTACGACGTCAAAGACCGCGACGGTAGCCACCTCGCCGTGTTCATGACCGACTACTTCCCCCGCGCCACAAAAGCCCAGGGAGCATGGATGAGCGAGTTCAAGAGCGAATACAATTACAACGGAGAAAGCGAACGACCCATTATCTTCAACGTCGCCTCGTTCAACCCGCCCACAAAAGACCAGCCCTCACTGCTGTCCATCGACCAGGTGGAGACACTCTTCCACGAATTCGGACACGCACTGCACGGAATGCTCACCAAAGCACCCTTCCGCGGAATCGCGGGAACAAACGTCGACCGCGACCTCGTTGAGATGCCGTCACAAATCAACGAACACTGGGCATACGTTCCCGAAATCATGAAAAACTATGCCCGGCACTACAAAACCGGAGAAGTAATCCCCCAGACACTTGTCGACAAAATACTCGACGCCGCCAAATTCAACCAGGGGTTCGCCACAACAGAACTCGTCGGAGCGGCACTGCTCGACATCGAGTGGCACAAACTCAACTTCGTTGACGGACAAATCAACGTGCACCAGTTCGAAAACTACGTCGCGCGCCGCCTGCAAATGCCCAAACAAGTGCAGTTCCGCTACCGCAGCACATACTTCAAGCACATCTTCGACAATCCCCAATACGCCGCCGGATACTACACCTACCTCTGGGCGCAAGTGCTCGAGGCCGACGCATGGCAACGGTTCCAACAGGAAGGCCCGCTCAATCCCGCGACAGCCGCCGAATATCGCAAAACCATACTCGAACAAGGCGACAGCCAGCACCCCATGGACCTCTACCGCCAATTCCGCCACCAAGACCCCACAGCCGACGCACTGCTCATCAACCGCGGACTCAAATAAACTCGCA
The DNA here is from genome assembly GCA_902772965.1 of uncultured Bacteroidales bacterium. Lineage (GTDB taxonomy): Bacteria > Bacteroidota > Bacteroidia > Bacteroidales > Muribaculaceae > Sodaliphilus. Next base: position 10,542 of record CACYCT010000149.1, read on the forward strand.
CACCTATTTTAAATAACACCACGCAATGGAAACCATTCAAATCGGAAAATACGTAAGCCTCGCATACGACATCCACATCATCCAACCCGACGGAACACAGCAGACCGTTTACCAATACACCGAGCAGCAACCCGACAACTTCGTGCTCGGCAACGAACCCGGCATGCTGCCCGCGTTCATCGAAAACATCACCGGCCTGACCTCCGGACAAGACTTCGACTTCACCCTCACTCCCGACAAGGCCTTCGGACACTCGAAACCCGAACTCATCATCGACGTGCCCCGCGACGCCTTCGCGCCCACACCCGAAGAGTTCCCCGCCGAAGTGGTTGTCGTCGGAGCCACCCTGCCCATGCGCTTCGCCGACGGAGCCGTGCACTACGGCACCGTTACCAACGTCGGACCCGATGTCGTTGTCATGGACTTCAACGACCAACTCGTAGACCAAACCATCCGTTATGCCGGACGCGTACTCCTCATTCGCGACGCCACCGAGGAAGACCTCGCCATGAACCAATGCGGCTGCGGTTGCGGCCACGACCACTGCGGCGACGGAGGTTGCGGCGACCACGACGGCGGTTGTGACTGCGGCCACTGCCACGGGTGCAATTAAAAAAACGAAAAAACTTGCGGCGCATTAGAGGTGAATCAAAAAAAATGCTTACCTTTGCACCGCAAAAAATTGGAGTGATGCTCGAGTGGCTGAAGAGGCACGCCTGGAAAGCGTGTAACCGTCAAAAGCGGTTCGGGAGTTCGAATCTCCCTCACTCCGCA
>CACYCT010000150.1 GCA_902772965.1 uncultured Bacteroidales bacterium
CTAAGTTAGGGCCAAGCGAGCGGAGCGAGCCAATAAGAAAAGGTTTGCCCGATAGGGCGCGGAGCGCCGGAGGAGTGTGTCAAATACAGAGACAGTACTCAGATTATCAACGACATACACCCCAGCATAGCACCTCTATCGAGTTAGCCCGCTCCACCCGGCAACTTACCCCATTTAGGCCGTACTCGCTGCGCTCGCCAGATCTCGTGGCTGTTATTTCCTCTGCATTACAGCAGCCCATACGATTCGTTATAGTGCCTCAGTTTTGTTAAGGTGTTTAAGCGAATTAGGGTTAATTCAGGGAAAAATGTTACCTTTGTGGTCTCGAAGGCGTGTCGCTTGAGGGCGGAATGCGCTGTCGTTTATGGTATTGCGCTTTAAATCAATCGGATATGTTTCGAACTGTTTCGATTCTTCTTGTTCTGCTCTGTTCGTTGGCCGCTCGCCCGGCCGGCGCAGACGGCATTACGCTTATCGTTTCGCTTGACGGTTTCCGGTGGGATTATCCGGAGGCGTTCGACACACCGTTTCTCAACCGGATCGGTGCCGAAGGGGTGAAGGCCGTGGTGACTCCGGCTTTTCCTTCCAAGACTTTCCCGAACCACTATACCCTCGCCACGGGGCTTGTTCCCGACCGGCACGGACTGATTGCCAACAAGTTTGAAGACAAGGCGACGGGTCGCTTCTTCCAATTGTCCGACTCGCTGATGCGGCGCGACGGGCGCTTTTTCGGCGGCGAACCGGTCTGGCTCACCGCCAAGCGACAGTGTGTGCGCTCGGCCACGGTGTTCTGGGTGGGGAGTGATGTGGCGATTCAGGGCGCGTATCCTGATTATTGGCGCGACTATCAGCGCGAGCAGATTTCGCCGGCCGAGCGTGTCGAGGAGGTGGTGCAGTTGCTCAGTCTTCCCGAGTCGGTGCGGCCTCGGTTGGTGATGCTCTACTTTGAGGAGCCTGACCTCTCGGGGCATAAATACGGTCCCATCTCACGCCCCACGCGAAAGGCGATGGAGCAGATGGACTCGCTGCTCGAGGTGCTCTGGAATCGTGTGCAGGCCCTACCCGTAGGCCCGAAAGTGGACTTTATTGTCACCGGTGACCACGGCATGACGGCCGTTTCGCCGGAGCGTCAGATTTTCCCGAAGAATTATCTGCCGTCGCACTGGGTGCGGCGTATGGCCGGCGACTTGCCGACGCTTGTGTACGCAACTGAGCCGCAATATGTTGATTCGATTGTCAACGCGCTGCGCCGCGTCGACCACCTGCGCGCGTGGCGCGGCGGCGAGGTGCCGGCGTACTTGGACTATGGCCGTCATCCGAACACGGCCGATGTGGTTGTGCTGCCCGATGTGGGGTGGGTGTTCGACAACACGCCGTGGCCCAACGGTGGCACGCACGGCTACGACCCGACGGCGGCCGACATGTGGGTGGCATTCCGCGCCATCGGACCGAGTTTTAAACGCGGATATACACGGCCGAAAACGTTCCGCAACGTGTCGGTGTATCCGCTTTTGTGTCACCTGCTCGGCATCACGCCCGCGCATAACGACGGCTCACTCGACGAGGTGAGCGATATGCTCCGATGAACCGCCTGGTCAATCACATACGGCTCAACCGTTTCTACTACATCACGCTTGCCGTGGCCGCCGCGGTGTTCTATGTGATGAACCTGCTCACCACGCTCAAAGGCGACGAGTATGTCTATGCCCTTGTTCCCGACAATCCCCGGCGTCTGTGCACGTCGCTGTGGGATTTCGTGCGCACGATGCCGTTCTTTTACCAGGACACCAACGGCCGGCTGGCTGACGTGTTCGAGCGGCTGATGGCCTCGCTCACGGGCAAGCAGGTGTTTAATGTGCTCAACACGCTGGTTTTCATTGCCTTTATTGAGGGTGTGATGACTTTGACCGCGTGGCGCCGCCGCAGCGTCTTACTCTTGCTTGCGGCACTTGCCGGAATCGCCGTTTTTCCCAAGCCGGGCGAAACGATGTTGTGGCAGGCCGGGGCGTGCAACTATCTGTGGGCGACCACGCTGACCCTGTGGCTGATGGTTTGGCTCGCGCGCCGCGAGAACCGGCCTCGCTCCACATCGACATACATCACCGCATTTGTGTTCGCCCTTGCCGCCGGAGCGATGAACGAGGCCACTTCAACGGCGATGCTCGCCGGATGGGTGATTTATATGATTTTCAACTGGCGGAAGGCAGACGCCTTGCTTATCACCGCTTTTGCCGGCTATCTGCTCGGCCTGTGCGTCATTCTCGGCTCGCCCGGCCTGTGGTGGCGCCTCGGGTTGGGCTCGTCGGTCAATCTGGAGATGGGTGTGCTGGCAACCATAACGCGGCGACTGGTTATGTTGCCGTGGATCAGCCTGCGGTTGGTGGTGCCGTTGGTGGCGATTGTGGTGATTCTTGTCCGGATGAATCGCGTCGGATTCCGTGCGATGATGTCGGATCGGATGGTTTGCGGCGTGGTTGGGGCGATAGTTGCCGGGCTGGTGTTGGGAATGGTGATTGAGCGCCCCTACTTTTTCTATGCCACGATGTGCCTTGCGGTTGTGCTCGGTGTCGCCGAACCGTGGCTTCGCCGGCATGCCTTGGCTGTGGGCGTGGCCTTAGTGCTCGGGTTGAGCGCCTTCGCGGCCTCAACGATTTACTATATAAGCGATTACCGCGCGTTTGACCATCGCATCATGAGCCAGATCCAAAATGGTCCCGCCGAGTGTGTGATTGAGGGTGACTCGTGGCCGCACCGTCATCTGTGGGTGATGCCCGACGTGTTCAGCAACGAGGAGCACGGCTGCTACTACCGCAACGCCTACGCCCAATATTTCGGCAAGACCAATGTGCAGTTCCTCTCTCCGCTGATGCTCGACCGTTATGAGGCGGGTTTGCTCACGCAGGGCGCGGTGGAGATTCCGGTGGTGTCGTCGAATCCCGCCTTCGCGCGCCGGTTACTGGCCGTTGAGGGTCAGCCGTATATGCTTATTCCGGTGGAAAACACGGAATGGTTGGGCAACGGATTCGGCCATGTGAGCACCGACTATGCCTACAATGAACTTGACGAGCAGACCCGCCTGCGGCGGCAACTGCTCGGCACGTTGCTCACCGAGGTGGCCATGCGGCCCTATTACCTGCATGACGCGCGAACGGGGCGGTACTACTTCGTGGTCGGAATGCCGTACGACCCCACCGTGTCGCGCCTCAGTTTTGACTTCTACGACCTTGACAATCTTGAACATACACTTACGCTAACCGTTAAACCTTCTTTGATATGAACCCATCTTTCCGCTTCAGTCTGCTGTCGGTGCTGCTTGTTCTGTGCGCTTGTTGCACGGCTCCATCGGCAAATTCCGCGACAGCTCCCGATTTCAATTCGCCCAAGTACGAGTTCCGCGGCGCGTGGATGCACATCATCGGGCAAGGGCAATACGCCCGAATGAATCCCGAGCAGACCCGCGCCTATCTCATCGAGCAGCTCGACCTGCTCCAGCGCGCCGGCTGCAACGCCATCATCTGGCAGATCCGTCCGCAGGCCGACGCCGCCTATCCGTCGGAACTCGAGCCGTGGACACGCTGGTTGACCGGCACCGCCGGAAAAGCGCCCAACCCCGTTTGGGATCCGCTGCAATTCATGATTGACCAGACGCACAACCGCGGCATGGAACTCCACGCGTGGATCAATCCCTATCGCGTCACCTCCGGCAAGGACGACAAGCCTGCCGAGGGACATGTCTACTATGAACACCCCGAGTGGTTCCTGCGCTATGCCGACGGGAAACTCTACTTCGACCCGGGTTTGCCCGAGAGCCGGAACTTCATCAACGAAGTGGTGGCCGACATCCTGCGCCGCTACGATGTTGACGCCATCCACATGGACGACTACTTTTATCCCTATCCCGTTGCCGGCGAGGAATTTCCCGACACGGTGTCGTACAATCGGTATGGCCTCGGCTGGGACCGCAACGACTGGCGGCGCCACAACGTGGACTTGCTTATCGAGCAACTGCACAACACCATCTCCTCCATCAAGCCGTGGGTCCGCTTCGGCATAAGCCCGTTCGGAATCTGGCGAAACAAGGCCTCTGACCCCGACGGCAGCGACACCAATGGCCTGCAATGCTACGATGCCCTCTATGCCGACTGCCCCAAGTGGACGGCCGAGGGTTGGGTGGACTACATGGTGCCGCAACTGTACTGGGAACTCGAGCACAAGGCCGCGAGCACGCTCACGCTCTCTTACTGGTGGGACGCGCACGCCAACGGCCGGCATATGTACTACGGACAGTCGATGCGCAACGTGATGGACCACCGCGACATTGCGGCCGACGGCGGCGACACGCTCAACCCCACGCAACTCGACCACAAGATGCGTCTGATGCGCAAGTTGCCCAACGTTCAAGGCCCATGCTGGTGGCCGGGATATACGGTGACCGAAAACTATAAAGGTTGCCTCGACTCGCTCGCCAATAAGCAGCAGGCCACGCCCGCCCTGATTCCGGCGTACACATGGCTCGACAAAGTCGCTCCAGCCGCCTGCTCCGGCCTGAAAGCCAAGAAAAAAGGCAAGCAACTCACGCTGACGTGGCAACCCGCCGCTACCAACGACCCGATGCAGCAGGCCGTGCGCTATGTGGTGTATCGTTTTGAGAAAGGCAAACCCGTAGACCTGACCAACGCCGCCGCCATCGTGGCCATCACCGGCGAACCCGCGCTCACGACAGACAAGCCTAAAGGCAAGCACACGTGGGTTGTCACCGCCCTCGACCGCTGCTGGAACGAGAGTGCGCCGGTGCAGGTGACCAATTAGGGTGGTCTCAGATGATTGCCGCCACGCCGAGTGTGCCGGCAATGACCAGGGCGTAGCGCAACACCTTGCCTATTGTCATGGCGAGGATTGTGATGGGAATGTTGGCCCGCATCAGCCCGAGCGCCACGGTCAACGCGCTGCCCAGCACGGGAATGAACGCGAAGAATGCCACCCATGCACCCCGGCCTCCGATAAAGCGCTGCGCCCGCTCGAGTTTCTCGTGGCTCACGTGGGCGTAACGCTCAATCCATTTCATGTTGCCGAGTGTGCCCATCCAGTAGCAGGTCATTCCTCCGGCCACGTTGCCCGCCGTGGCGGCAATCAGACACAGCCACGGGTCGAGGTGTAGCGGCCCCACGCAGGCCACCAGCACAGCCTCGCTGCTGAGCGGAATCACGCTGCCGGCTATCACGGCACTGAGAAACATGCCCCAGTAGCCCCATTCAACAAAGAATTGCACAAAGGCATCCATCGGTGAAACAGATTGATTAATCGGGCGCAAAATTACAAAAATCCCGCCATGCGGAAGCGGTTGAGCGGCATTTTTAACGAAAAGGGAATATGAAACAAGCGTGGTCTCGGTCGGGAGGCCACGCTTTATAGGGGTTGTGCGTGATGGAAATCTCAGGTCTTATTTCTTCTGGGTCTCGGCCTGTTTGCAGCAGTCGGCTTTGGCCTCGCCGGTTTGCTTGCAGCAGTCGGCTTTTGCGGCATCGGCTTTGAACTTGCCTTTGGGACCTCCGCGGCGGCCGTGGCGCTTGCCGGCCTCGCCGTGGCGGCGGAGTTTGAGTTGCTCGAACTTGGCGCGCTGCTCGTCGGTGAGCACTTGCGCGACTTTGGCGTCGAGTTCGGCGTCACGCTCTTTGGCCTCACGGGCGCGGACGTCGCGGTTCTTCGCGTCGGGACGCTCGTGTTTGGCTTTGGCCTGCGCCTGGCGCTGCTCGATCTCGTTGGTGTAGATGGCGGTGATAGCTGTCTTCTGGTCGGGAGTGAGCGCGAGGGCGCTGTCGAGCATTGCCACACGTCGCTCAACCATCTTGCCGGCGTCGGGGCGTTGGTGGTGGCGTTTTCCGCGTGGTTGCGCGATGGCTGCGGTGGCGGTCAGGGCCACGGTGAGGAGGATCAAAACAAATTTTTTCATAGTTGTGATGTGTTTAAGAAATGAATATAGTTAGTGGGTTATTTGTTCTCGTATCCCACCACCCGGTATTGTGTTTGCCGACCGGAGTGGTTGGTTATTTCCTTGTAGAAGATACCGTCGCAGACGTGGATGGTTTCGTTTCGGAGTGTGATGCGCCTTGAGTTTCTCGAGGGGAGGCGGTCGACCACGGTTCCGATTTCGGGCCGGGCATCGCCTTGCCGCGGGGCATTGCGGAGTTCGTACCGTTCGGCGCGCCGGCCGTCATGACCGTGGCGTTCGCGGTAATCTTTCTGGCTTCGGCAACTGCCGAGGGCAATCGAGGCTACCAGGCAGGAGAGTAAGACAATCTTCTTCATAGTGGTGTCGCTTTGTAGAATGTTAACGCAAGAAATGTGCCGGAATTGTGTAAGGTGTTTGATTTTACCTGATTAAAAATATTGTTTAACATTTGCGTTGCTCGTTTAACGTTTTCTGTTAATTTTCGAAATACTCTCGTGAGGTGATTTCGAGAAAAAATCGGGCCGGAGTAGGTCCGTTTTCCGGGGAAAGTGTTAAATTTGCAGATTGTATTCGCCATTGAGTGCGAATGCTGTTAAAAAAGTATCTGCTATGGACCGACGCAAAGTGACCCTGATGATTCCGTGCTACAACGAGGAGCAATCGTTGCCGGTGCTGTACAGCCGCATTGCCGCCCTTGCCGACGGCAGGCCGGAGTATGACTGGGAGTTTTTGTTGATTAACGATGGCAGTCTCGACGGTACGCTTGATGTGATACGCGATTTGCGTGAGCGTGACAGCCGCGTGTGCTTCATCGATTTGAGTCGCAATTTCGGAAAGGAACGCGCGATGCTGGCCGGTTTTGACTATGCCACCGGCGACTGTCTTGTCACGCTCGACGCCGATCTTCAAGACCCGCCCGAGGTGGTGGACCAAATGCTCGAGCGTTGGAAACAAGGCTATGAGGACGTCTATGCCCGTCGGATAACGCGGGGGCGCGAGAGTTGGTTGCGTCGCCGGTTGTCGTTGGCTTACTACTCTTTGCTCCAGCGGTTTACACGCGCCGATGTGTTGCAGAACGTGGGCGATTTCCGGCTGCTTGACCGGCGGTGTATCAACGCGCTGAAGCAACTTCGTGAAAGCGAGCGGTATACCAAAGGTCTCTTCACCTGGATCGGCTACCGGAAGTGTGAAATCACCTTTGACCGCGGCGACCGTGTGGCCGGCGAGAGTTCGTACAACCTTTTCAAACTGTTCAATCTTGCCGTTGACGGTATCACCTCGTTCTCCACCGCACCGCTTCGGTTGGCCACGATAATGGGGTTGGTGGTGTCGGTGGGCACTTTTGTGTATATGTGCTATTTCCTGCTCAAAACGCTCATAGTGGGCGAGGAAGTACAGGGTTTCCCCACGCTGATTGTGACGATGTTGTTCCTTGGCGGGGTGCAGTTGCTTTCGTTGGGCATTATCGGCGAGTACCTCGGCCGGATTTTCAACGAGACCAAAAATCGCCCCGTGTATCTGATTCGCGAGAAACAAGGCGTTTAAACCCGATTATTTATGGCGCGCGAGCAGTGGGATAAAATCATCATCGGCATCGACCCCGGCACGAACGTGATGGGGTATGCTCTGCTTGGAATCCGGCAGAAAAAGCCGAGTTTGATTGTGATGGGCGTGCTCAAGTTGAGCCGCCTTGACGACCACTATATGCGTTTGCGCCGAATCTACGACCGTGTCGAGGCGCTAATTGCCGAGTATCTGCCCGACGAGATGGCCATCGAGGCGCCGTTTTTCGGCAAGAACGTGCAGTCGATGCTCAAGTTGGGTCGGGCCCAGGGTGTGGCGATGGCCGCGGCGCTGGGGCGGCAGGTGCCCATTGCCGAGTATGAGCCGCGGAAAATCAAACTCGCCATCACCGGCAACGGAGGCGCGAGTAAAGAGCAGGTGGCCGCGATGGTGCAGCGTGAATTGCGGTTGACACCCGAGCAGATGCCCGATCTGCTCGACGCCACGGATGCCTTGGCCGCCGCGTTGTGCCACCATTATGAGAGTCTCAAGCCCGTTAAAAGTAACGGCCATACGTCGTGGGCCGCCTTTATCGCGCATAATCCCGACAGAGTTAAGAAGCCATGACCATGCCCGAACTGAAAGATATCGCCACTCGGCCGGCCTTCGACGTGATTGTTGTTGGCGGCGGTGCGACGGGTGCGGGTGTGGCGCGCGACTGCGCCCTGCGCGGCTTGAGCACACTTCTGCTCGAGCGCGACGACTACGCCACCGGTGCCACCGGCCGCAACCACGGCCTGCTCCATAGCGGAGCGCGGTATGCCGTGGCCGACCGTGCCAATGCCGCAGAGTGTATCGCCGAGAACCATATCCTGCACACCATCGCGAATCACTGTTTGGAGAACACCGAGGGCTTGTTCGTAGGATTGACCGCTGAAGACCTTGAATATCAATCCGTTCTTGTGGAGTCGTGCCGTCAGGCAGGCATTGGGGCATCTGTGGTTACGGCGGACGAGGCGCTCCGCCTTGAACCCGCGCTGAATCCCGACCTCAAGGGTGCCGTTGTGGTACCCGATGCCACAATCAACCCTTTCTCCCTGACCCACGCCAATCTGCTTGACGCCCGTCGCCACGGAGCGGTTACGCTTGCGGGAGTGCGTGTGGAGCGCCTCGTTGTCGAGGCCGACCGCGTGACAGGCGTAAAAGTGGTTGAAGTCCGCTCGGGAACCACCGCCACACTCCATGCCGCCGTTGTGGTCAACGCCGCCGGAATTTGGGGCGGCCGACTGTTGGCCTCGGCCGGTATCGTGTTGCCCATGCTCCCGGCCAAGGGCGCGATGCTGGTGATGAACGGCCGGCCATGCAAGCGCGTGGTCAACCGGTGCCGTCCACCCGGTAACGGCGACATTCTTGTTCCCGACGGGACAGTTTCTATCCTCGGCACCACCAGTGAGCGCGTTGACTTTGACCAGGTTGACGACCTGTGTGTGACCGACGCCGAGCGCCGTCTGCTCCTGGCCGAGGGGCAGCAACTCGTGCCGGCGTTGGCCTCGATGCCCATCATGCGCGCCTATGCCGGTGTGCGTCCGCTCGTGGCCGACGACAGTGACCCGACGGGGCGCGCCGTCAGCCGTGGAATCGTTTGCCTCGACCACGCCACGCGCGACGGCATTGACGGCCTGGTCACCATCACCGGCGGTAAACTTATCACCTACCGTCTTATGGCCGAGCAGGCCACCGACCTCGTGTGTGCAAAAATCGGCCTCTCCGCTCCCTGCCAGACCGCTACAACGCCCCTGCCGGGTTCGGAAACACCAGCCTTTATCGCCCCCCGACCTCATACCCCCCAGCGCCGGCATGGCACACTCGCCGCACAGATGAGCGCCATTGACGGCGACCGAACTATCGTGTGCGAATGCGAAGGCGTTACCCTCGGTGAGATCCGCTACGCCATCAACACGCTCGGCGCCACCTCGCTTGACGACCTGCGCCGGCGTACCCGAATCGGGATGGGGCAATGTCAAGGCCGGCAATGCGCTTGCCGTGCGCTCGGTTTGATAGCGCAACTGCTCAATCCCGAATCGGCTCAGGCCGACATCGTGCGGTTTCTCACCGAGCGTTGGAAAGGGATTCAAGCCTCAGGCCCTGATAATGCCTTGCTGCAAGCGCAACTGATTAACGATATGCTCGACCAACTCGGCGTGGGACACCTCGCCTGCCAACACCAACAGGACACACCATGAGATACGGCACGATTATCATCGGAGGCGGGCTCTCGGCCATTACCGCCGGAATCGCTTTGGCAAGGCGCGGGCGGCGTGTGGCCGTTATCGCCGCCGGTCAGCCCTCGGCCCGATTTAATAACGGCGCGTTTCATCTGCTCGGCCGCTTTGACAGGCAACCGGTTGAATCTCCGCTCGATGCCATATCCTCGCTCGCCGGGCAACATCCGTATAGGCTTATCGGACAGGAGAATGTCGAGAAATTCGCCGCGCAAGCCGCCGCCATCTTGCGCACCGCCGGAGTGAACATTGTCGGTTCGCACAAGCGAAACGTGAACGCCTACTCTCCGCTCGGACTGCCCGAGCCGGCCTGGCTCGTGCGAGAGACCGTCCTTTCCGACCATGCGCCGTTGCCAAGTCGGCTTGCCCTGTTGCATATCAAAGGTTTCATAGACTCCCCATTGCCTATGGTGGCTTACCACCTGGGGCAAAACGGATTTCAGGTGGACACCCTTGAAATCGACACCCCCGACATCGCCGCCGCCCGCCGCACCGCCGCCGGCATGCGTACGCTCGCGCTGGCGCGTACATTGGGCGGACATAAGGCCCTCGCCGCATTGCATGCGAAAATCCGCGAGGTCGCCGATCCGCTGCCTCAGTCGGTGTTACTCGTCTTGCCGGCCCTTATCGGTATCGACAACAGTTACACCGCGCAACTGTTTCGTGACAACCTCGGCCGGCCGCTCGCCTTTCTGCCCTCGCCCCCGCCATCGGTGCTCGGTTTGCGCCTCACCACCGAATTGCGGCACTACTTCCAGATGCTCGGCGGCCTGTACCGGACCAACCAACGTGTCACCACTGCGCATACCGCCAACGGCCGCGTGGCTTACATCACCACCGACGCGCGTCCGGGAATGCACCTCGAAGCCGACAATTACATCCTCGCCACCGGAACACTCGCCAGCGGCGGCCTCGTCACCCGCGACGGGGCTGTGGCCGAGCCGCTTTTCAACCTTGACCTCAACCCCGACGGCCGTGTAACAGTCGACAACAACCTGCATCCCTCCCAACAAGGGCAGACGATTGACAATCTCTATGCCATCGGCGACATCCTCGCGCGCGACCCCCGTGCAGGCGCCGACCGCGAAGGTGTCGCCATGCTCACCGCCCTCCATGCCGCCCGCCAGATCCGGCCGTAAGGCAAACTCGCCCAAATGGCTGTTTTGTCGCGATTTGTTGCGGTTCGCAACATCATTCGCTTTGTTACAGTCTTATTTCCTTATAGTTAAGAATAGTTGCGCATGGATTTCATTTAAATTGAATGTTGTATATTTGTGACCCAAATTTCAAGCAATTCTTATGAAAACATTTCGTTTAACTCTCATTCTTACCTTATTACTGACCGCTCCGGCCGCATTCGCCGGAGTGGATGTCAACGGTGACAACTCGGTTGACGTGAGTGATCTCAACTACGTGATTAACACCCTGATGGGGCAAACCACGGGTTACGACTGCGATGTGAGCGGCGACGGCTTCGTTGATGTGGCCGACATCAATCTTTTAATCAACGCCATTCTCGGTAGCACGCCCCAACCCGATCCCGAACCGAAACGCGGACACGACTACGTGTGGGATATGACCCGGCTGCCGGAAATCCACATTGCCGTATCGCTCAACGAGTGGAACCGCCTGCTCTCGCTCTACGACGAAAACCCGGGCACCAAACAGTACATCATGGCCCGCCGGTTCACCTTCACGCAAAACGGCCAAACCACCACCATCGACTCCATCGGCATGCGTCTGCGCGGCAACACATCCCGGCGCCGACCCGAAGGTGAAAAGGGACAAAAGCACAATGCACAGCAACCGCAACTGCGTCACTTCCATATCGGAGTCAACCTCCGGAAATATAACAAAGACGAACTCCACACCATCGACGGAGTTAGAAAACTGAACCTGAAATGGTTCAGCAACGACCCGACATACGTGCGTGAACTGTTCAGTTACAACACTTTCCGCGACTTCGGCGTATGGACCGCCTCACGCGACAACTACTGCCGGCTGTGGATTAAAATCGACGGCGACCCGACCGAGACCTATATGGGCGTGTACGAGATGATTGAACCCGTTGACGAGAACTACCTCAAAAACCGGGCCGACGCCCTCCAGTTCGGCACGGCCAAAGGCAATCTGTGGAAATGCCAATACGTTGGAGCACCCGCGACACTCACCAATCCGAACAACGGAGACTACTATTACGATGACAACTCTGATGACAACCACACCTACACCCTGCAGACCAATACCAAACGTTTCGACAATGCCAAAGCGCAGTTTATAGACTTCCAACTTAAACTCAACGGAAAGAACCGTGAGAGTTTCTATACGTGGATTCAGCAGGTGTGTGATGTGGATTTGCTGTTGAAAACCTACGCCGTCAATGTCGCGCTCGGAATGTGGGACGACTACTGGAACAACTCCAACAACTACTACCTCTATTTCACCACCGAAGATCTGACCAACTACAAGGTTTACTTCATTCCCTACGACTACGACAACTCACTCGGAACCACCTCGCAATGCGGCAACCAGTCGGACGCCGGCCGTCAAGACCCGCTCCAATGGGGACTCAACACCAACCCGCTCATTCAGCGACTGATGGATTATGACGACTTCCGAACCATATACATCAACTACCTCAAGCAACTCGTAGACCCGCAAACCGGCCCGATTTATTACAAGAACGCGGCCAAACGGATCCGGGCATGGCAAAGCAAGGTGGAGCCTTACGTGGACAACGACACCGGTGAGGACACAACCATCTCCGACCGACCGGCCTCATGGGGCAACCACGGCGAATACCGGCTTCTTGATGAAAGCCCCGACGTGAACTACTTCCGCGTGAAAGCCGACGTGATAAACCAGTTGCGCTGATCTGCCCACCGATGCGCCATCGACAGTAACACAGCCACAACCAAGTATGGTATCAGCCACGTCACCGGGTGCTTGATGGCAAGATCCCAGAAAAGCTGCCGTGACGTGGCGTGGTTGGCGAACAGATACGACGACAATCTGCCTATCCATTGCATCGGCTTGGCTCCCAACCACGGCAACGCCTTGATCCAACCGATGCCGGCCAACGCCGCCGGAACGTATATCCACATCCACCAGCCATAACTCCGGCTCATAGGCCACAGGGCCAGTGTGCATACCACGGCCATAACCGCGCCGCCCGTGCGACCAAGCCACGGGCGGTTGGCGTATCTGCCAAGCAACACGCCCAGTGTGAACGCCGGCAAATAGGCCACCACATTGAGCCGATACCACTCCAAGTTGGGGCTCTCGGGCTCAAACAACCATTGAAGCAGGGTGAACACAAGCGTCATCACCACTAACAGAACACTGCTCCACGTTCGCCCGCGCTCAGTCTTGCGATATATCACCAGCGCATATAGCACGTAGGCCTGGAATATCATCGAGAAATACCAGAACGGCCCGGGGAAATAATCTGTGTTGAGCACATTGGAAAGCATCAGCAACTCCAGCGTGCCCGTTATCGGACCCAACGGACGCATAGGGTGGAAATACGCCACAAACGTGACCATAACCAGCGGCACAAACATCAGCCGCAGGAGTTTCACGTAGTGTTCCCACACAAATCGCGCCCGGCGCAGTGGCTCGGGGCGGTTCTCGTACTTCACCACGAGGCCGTAGCCGGTTAGCATCAGAAAGATGCCAAGTGTCATGAACCCGCCGTAACTGATTATTTGCAGCGGCAGGTGAAGCGAATGTCGCTCCAGAATGCCGGCGAACTTCTCCACATTGGAGATAAGAAAACGGTACTCGTTCTCGCGCGCGTAGCCCGGCATGACGTGGAAAAAATTGTGCAGGATGATGCAGATGATGGCAATCCCTTTCAGCGCGGTGCACTCCGCGCGCGTCAGCAACGTTTTTGATCCGCTCATTCGGCTTCAACTTTTACGGGAACAACCTTGACAGAATGCCCCGCGGAGGCATGGCAAGGCATCATAGAGGGCAACAAAAAACGGTATCGGAAGTGCATAAGCGTATATGAAGGTTACGTGGGTTCCGTGCTCACAATTCGTCGGGCGGGGTCGGGCAGAATGTCGCGCTCCACGTGGTCGAGAATGGCCTCGAGTTCGGCTTGGGTGTTGGCCTGGAGCATGGCGATTCGCGTTGCACGAAAGTCGTACAGACCTTTGAACATTGGCGTGGCGGCAAGGTGTCGGCGGATGTGCATGATTCCGCGGCGCTCGTCAATGCGCGAGATGCTCTCGTGAATCTGCCGGCGGAGCAGCGCCATTTTCTCTGCGTCAGAGATTACAGGCACCTCGCCGGTGGCCATAAAGCCTTTCATCTGCCGGAAAATCCATGGCGCGCCAATCGACGCGCGACCCACCATCACGCCGTCAACTCCGTATCGCTCAAAGCATTCCACCAGGCGCCGCGGCGTGGTTACATCGCCGTTGCCGATAATCGGTATCCTCATGCGCGGATTGGCCTTTACTGCCCCGATGAGCGTCCAGTCGGCCTCGCCGTTGTACACCTGCGAGCGCGTGCGGCCATGAATGGTGAGCGCCTGAATGCCGCAATCCTGCAACTGCTCGGCGAGTTCAACGATGATTTTACTGTCGTGGTCCCAGCCAAGGCGGGTTTTCACGGTCACGGGCAGTTTAACCGCTTTCACCACCTCGCGCGTAATTTCCAGCATCAACGGCACGTTGCGCAGCATGCCCGCTCCGGCTCCCTTTCCGGCCACTTTCTTGACCGGGCAGCCGAAGTTTATGTCAATCACTTCGGGGCACGCCTGTTCGGCCATACGCGCCGCCTCTACCATGGCTTCCACCGTTCGGCCGTAAATCTGAATCGCCGCCGGACGCTCAGAAGGCGAGATGGCGAGTTTGCGAAGGGTGGAGTCGATGTTGCGGATCAGGGCGTCGGCGCTGACAAACTCGGTGTAGACCATGTCGGCGCCCTGTTCGCGGCAAATCTGCCGGAACGACTGGTCGGTGACATCCTCCATCGGAGCAAGCATCACCGGCCGGACACCAAGGTCGATGTTACCAATTTTCATCGTGGGCGGGTTTTCGGTTGGCGTATAAAGTATGGCGCTGCTACTTCTTCGACCCTACCTTTCCGGCCAGCATACCGCAGGCGGCGCTGATGTCTTCGCCGCGACTGCGCCGGATGGTGCATATCACGCCGCGGCTGTTCAGGTAGTCGCGGAAGGCGGTCATGCGCTCGTCGCTGCTGGTGCGCAACTTGGCCACCTCCGGTATCATGTGGTACCGGATCAGGTTCACGCGCGTGTGCTCGTCGGGCAGAATCTCGCGCAGGGCGTCGGCGTGCTCGATGTTGTCGTTAAACCACTGCCACATAATGTATTCCACCGACAACCGGCGCTGGTGCGAGAAGTCGTACTTGGCCAGCATGTTCATCACGTCGCGGATGTGGTAGATGCGCTCAATCGGCATCAGCGACTGGCGCTCCTCGGTAACGGCGGTGTGGACACTCACGGCGATGTGCACACTGGTCTTTTCAACAAGTGTCTTCAGTTCGGGTGTTTTGCCGACGGTGCTCACCGTTACGCGTTTCGGGCTCCACGCCAATCCCCACGGCTCGGTCAGAATCGAGATCACGCTCAGCACGGCCTCAAGGTTGTCAAGCGGCTCGCCCATGCCCATAAACACCACATTGGTCAACTGCTCGGCCTGAGGCACGGAAAGCACTTGGTTGATAATCTGGTTGGCCGTGAGTTGCCCGTGAAAGCCTTGCCGCCCCGTCATGCAGAAATAGCAATTCATTCGGCACCCTTTCTGCGACGAGATGCACAGCGTGTGGCGGTCTTCATCGGGAATATACACCGCCTCCACGGCTTTGCCCTCGCCTACGTCGAAGAGGTATTTCACCGTTCCGTCCTCGCTGCGCTGCGCCTCGGTGGGGTGCGACAGACCAACGCGGTAGTTTTGCTCAAGCAGTTCGCGGTTGGCCTTGCTGATGTTGAGCATCTGGCCGAAGGTGGTGACGCGTTTCTGATAAATCCATTGCGCGATTTGCTTGGCCACAAAACGCGGCATATCAAGTTCTTTCACCACTTGATACAGTTCTTCGAGTGTCATGCCGGCCAATGGGGGCAGGGTGGTTTTGGGTGTTTCCATAATGCGGTAGGGTGGGGGATTTGGCAAGGTGATAAAGGTGGGTTCTATAAATTCCGGAAATGAGTTTTTTGTTTCGGTCGTGTTGGGCCACTTTCCGGCATCTTCCGCTTCAACTTCTTGATCTGTAGCCCGCTACTATGTCTCAAAGTTGAATCAAAAACTGCTCGGAAATTGCCGCCAGCCCGACTCGAGAAATTTTTAGGACCCACCTAAAAAAAGGGCAAGTGAACTATATCGCGCCGCTACAACCCACTGCCCTTGCTTCGGTCAAGACCTGGGGGATTCATGGGGAGCTGGCCGTATAGGACTTACCCGGCTGCAAAGGTACAACTTTTTTCCGAACCGGCAAGCGATTCAGCAAAAGTTTTCCTAAAAAAAGGTTTTTTGCCGCTTACCGCTTGACCAGCCGTTGCAGCAATTCCGGCTCGTTGGTGGTGATGTAGTCTGCGCCTCGCTCGATGAACCACTCCATATTTTCCTGAGCGTCAACGGTCCAGACATTTGTTTTCAGCCCCAATTCGCGCGACTGCGTGAACCATTCGGGCCGGCGGCGCATCACACTCAGGTTGTAATCCAGCCCTGCGGCTCCGAGCCCTTTCAGCGTGGCCGGAGAGAGTTCGCCGTTCAGATAATACACCTCAGTCCCCTTGGGCGCGTGTTTGATTAGCATTCGCAGACCCGGATAGGAAAAGGTGATGTAACTCGTGCGCGCCTCCAGGCCGTGACGGCGCACGGCGGCGATGATTTTCCTGACCGCCTGAAGTTCCTGTTGCTTGTCGGCGTGCGGCTTGAGTTCGCATACAAGGTTGATTTTCAGCGTTTCGGCGGCGGTGAGCAGTTGGTCAAGCGTCGGAATGGGTTCGCCATTGGGCAGCCGTTGGCGGGTCACTTCCGATGCTTTCGATTTTTGGATCTCGATGCCGTTGATGGTAGGGTCGTGATTGACAAACACCGTGCCGTCGCGCGTCATCCACACATCGAATTCCGTTGCCTCGCAGCCGATGGAATCGGCCTTGACCAGCGACCGGATCGAGTTTTGCGCCGAGCCTTCGGCACGCCAGTGGCCACGGTGGGCCACCACCTGCGGCTGCGCTACGGACTGGAACCACGTCAGCGCCATCGCCAGCGTAAGCAGAGAGAGAATTGTCTGTTTCATATTGAGTGAAAATGAAAAAAGAATCGACCCTAAAGCCGATTCTTCATGTTTGTTGGGGTGAAATATGGGATTCGAACCCACGACCTTCGGAACCACAATCCGACGCTCTAACCAGCTGAGCTAATTTCACCATATATCGCTGAATTGCGACTGCAAAGGTAATGCATTTTTCCGGACTGGCAAAATTTTTTCAACATTTTTCTGACTTTTCCTTCATTTTCAGTAGCCCGCAGGAAGATATGGAATGCCTAATCGCGAGGTCGGAAACTCAGCAAAGTTCTGTCACTGAGTGATTTTTCCGGCCGATTCCCCGCGAAGCACCAACTCACGCTCGAGCAGGGCGAGGTCTTCCTTATAGGTCACCTTGATGTTGCTCACCTCGCCTGCCACCACCTTTATCGCCACCTCAGGCATATATCGCCTCACCACGCCGCAGTCGTCGGTCGTGCGGAAATCAGGGTCTTTCAGCGCGCGCTCGTATGCCTGCCGGATTACCCTGCGGCGGAAACACTGCGGCGTCTGCACGCACCGCAGCCGCGACCGGTCGGGCACAGCCGTGATAATCTGTTCATCGTCCACCTCGATAATCGTGTCTGTTGCCGGAACCGCCACGTTTACAGCATCGTAGCGCTCCAACGCCGCGATGCAGTCGGCGATAATCCGGTCGCTCACCAGCGGCCGGACCGCGTCGTGGAGCAGCAACCGGTCGTCATCGTTCTCATATGCCGCAATCGCGCTCAGACTCGAGTGGTACCGCTCCGCCCCGCCGGCGAGCACGCGCCTTACCTTGCGGTAACCGCCGCCGGCTATGATTTGATTTATTAGAGTATTGTACTGCGGCTGACACACGATGGCGATTTCGTCGATCAGCGCATTGTTTTCGAACACATCGATGGTGTGTTCAATAATCGTTTTGCCGGCCACCTTGAGGAATTGCTTCGGAGTGGACTCTCCAAAGCGCGAGCCAACCCCTCCGGCGAGCACAACGGCGATATTTCGGTTGTTATTGTTCATAGAAAAAGCGTAAAAACGTGAGACAACCCAAAGGTTTACCCACGCAAAGTTACACAAAAAATCCATTCATCCGACACAGCCGGGAAAAATAGCGTCAAAACACAGCGTTCGCCCCTCGAGTATGAGAAGCGAACGCTGCGCGACACGTCAGGGAGATTTGTAATTACTATCTTTCGACCAAACGATCACATTTGGCAAAAGTAAGTCCCGGCTGAGCCATTAGGATTTTGGGGTCCACATTTTGGCCACGTTTCCATTTCAATATGGCTAAA
>CACYCT010000151.1 GCA_902772965.1 uncultured Bacteroidales bacterium
CCTATGGCTTTAGAGACGACAGGTATTTCACGCTCAGACTCTTCGCACTACACGACTGCCGCATCACGCGAAATGTCGGATGAACCTTTTTTCGCCGCCTTGGCCGCGTTGAGGTTTTTGTTTGCCATAGTGATTGATAGTCTTGTTGAGTTGTACATTTCACTATCAATCACGCCGAGGCGCAAAAAAGCGTGGTGCACTTATTGCGCTCAGCAAGAGGTGAAGCCTCGGAACTTGGAACCTCTGTCAACCAATAAGATGCACCACGCGTAAAGCGTGCGCATCGCTATAGGTTGAACAGATGTCCGGTTACGGCCCACCTGTCACATATTATTTGCGTGCTTGTTATTCCAGAGTGAAAGTTTCCGAGGCTTTCTTGGCTGAGCGCGAAATAATAGCGAATGCTAAATGGATCCACAATGTAGGTCGGTTACCGCAACGTGTGCGGAAACCGAGTGCAAATTTACGAAAAAAAACGAAAATCATACTTGACAGACCAACTTTTTTTGTCATTTGTGGAAAAAACAAATCAAATCAAGGTGACAACCGCCTGCCTGCGGAAATAGGGCTGTGGCTCGGGCCTGTTGGACTTGTTGGCGGATTGAAATGTGTATTAAATTATGATAAAACGTGCGTGTGTTTGGGCGAATTGGCTTACCTTTGTTGTTTGAATTGGAGTGAACCCGCCGAATGACCCTCGCTCGACGACACATATTGCCCCTATTGTTGCTGGCGGTGGCCGTGCTCTCGGCCGCGGTGCCGGCTCGCTCGCAGGCCACCGCAACGCCCGCGGCGGCCGACACGCTTGCCGTTGACACGCTCGCCGCCGACACCGTGCGTGTGAAGGAGCGCTTCGTCAAGCGTAAGGTAGACCTCGACAACGTGGTGCAGTTCTCCGCCGCCGACTCCATCGTGATGATCGGCAAGCAGAAGGCCACCATCTACGGCGACGGGAAAATCACCTACGGGAACATCAAACTCGACGCGGCAAAAATCGCCATGGCCATCGACAGCAGCCAAGTGCACGCCATCGGTATGCCCGACACCACCGGCGAAATCGCCGGCTCACCCGTGTTCCACGACAACAGCGGAGACTACCGGTCCAAGCAGATGAGCTACAACTTCAAGTCGAAAAAAGGCTTCATCACCGACATCATCACCGAGCAGGGCGAGGGATTCCTCACCGGAGGCATCACCAAGAAGATGGAAAACGACGAGTACTACATCAAAAACGGACGCTACACCACCTGCGACAACCACGACCACCCCCACTTCTATTTCCAACTGACAAAGGCCAAGGCGAAACCGAAGAAAAACGTTGTCACCGGGCCGGCGTACATGGTGCTCGAGGACCTGCCGCTGCCGATTGCCGTGCCGTTCGGTTTCTTCCCGTTCACGGAGAAGTATTCCTCGGGCATCCTCGTGCCCACTTTCGGCGAGGACTACAACCGCGGTTTCTATCTGCGCAACGGAGGCTACTACATCGCGCTGAGCAAATACTTCGACCTCGCGCTCACCGGCGAGATTTACACCCGCGGATCGTGGGGAATCGCCGCACAGAGCCACTACGCGAAGCGCTATAAATTCTCAGGCAGTTTCTCAATCAACTACCTCACCACCATCAACGGCGACAAGGGAGACCCCGACTACTCCAAGATGAGGAATTTCCAGGTGCTTTGGAGCCACGCCCAAAACCCCAAGGCCAACCCGAACATGACCTTCTCGGCCAGTGTCAACTTCGCCACCAGCGGATACTCCCGGAACAGCCTCGACACTTACTACACCAACGCGTTTACGGAGAACACCAAGTCGTCGACCGTCAACTTCACCTATAAATTCCCCGGAACAAAATGGAGTCTGTCGACCACTGCATCCATCAACCAGCGCACGGCCGACTCGACGCTCAGCGTGTCGTTCCCGAATTTCACGATCACCATGTCGCAAACCGCACCGTTCAAGCGCAAACGCGCCGTGGGCGACGAGCGGTGGTACGAGAAAATCAAAATCTCCTACTCCGGACGGTTCCAGAACTCCCTCACGGCCAAGCAGGACGAGTTCTTCCACAAAAGCCTCATCAAGGACTGGCGCAACGGCATGATGCACACCATGCCCATCAACGCGACTTTCAACCTGTTCAAGTACATCAACGTCACGCCCAACATCACGCTCAACGACCGGATGTACACCACCAAGATCAAACGCTCGTGGGACCCCAACGCCAGCGCCGAAATAGCCGACACGACGCACAGTTTCTACAACATCTTCGACTTCAGTCTCGGACTCTCGCTCAACACCAAAATCTACGGCTTCTTCCGACCCCTCAAGTTCCTCGGGAACAAACTCCAGATGATCCGGCACGTGCTCACGCCAACCATCTCCTTCTCCTACACGCCCGACTTCGGAGCGCCCTTCTGGGGATACCACGGACGATACACCTACACCGACCCCAACGGAGTTGAGCGACAGCGCAAGTATTCCTACTTCAGCAACGGAATCTTCGGCAACGCGCCATCGGACAAGTCCGGAATCATCTCCTTCACACTCGCCAACAACCTTGAGGCCAAAGTGCGCTCCGACGCCGACAGCACCGGGTTCCGGAAAATCTCGCTCATCGAAAACCTCACCCTGAGCCAGAGTTACAACATGGCCGCCGACTCGTTGCGGTGGAGCAACCTCTCCACCTCACTTCTGCTGCGCATCACCAAGGGGTTCAACCTCAACCTCAGCGCAACGTGGGACGTGTACAAATATGCCCTTGATGCCAATGGTAACCCGGTGCGCATCAACAAACTGCGACTGTTCAACGGCGGCGGGTGGGGACGCCTCGCCAGCACGGGAACTTCGTTCAGTTACACCTTCAACAACAACACCTTCAGGCGCAAAAGCAGCAAGAAAGCCGCTGCCGCAACTACCGCCGCGGCAGCAGACGGAAACGCAGACCCCAACAGGGAAAACAACTCCGACGTCCAACTCAATCCCGACGGTTACGCGCAGTGGGACGTGCCGTGGAACCTGAGCATAAGTTACTCGGTCAACTACGGATACGGCACCTTCAACAAGCGCAAACTCGAATACAACGGCAAGTTCACCCACTCGCTCTCGTTCAACGGAAACATCCGTCCGACAAAAAACTGGAACATCTCGCTCTCGGGCAGTTACGACTTTGAGAAGCGCAAAATCGCCTACATGAACTGCACCATCAGCCGGCAGATGCACTGCTTCGAGATGAGCGCCAGTTTCGTGCCCGTAGGCCCGTACAAGAGTTACAACTTCCACATCGCCGTCAAATCGAGCATTCTGCAAGATGTCAAGTATGACAAACGCTCCAGTTACTCCAATGGCATCACTTGGTATTAAAAGAGTCGCTGCTTTTTTCCTATCCATCTGCCTCTGCGTTCTCGTTTACGCTTTCGACGGCGAGCAACGCTTCGCCGACATTGCCGAGGGTGACCTGCTATTCATTCTTCCGGCCGCACCAAACGACATCACCATCACCACCGGCACCGCAGACCTCGCAGCCGACCACGTGGCCATCTGCCACCGTATCGGCGGTCAGCGCGGACCGCTTTACCTCATCGAGGCCATACCCTCTGCCGGCGTGACGCTCACGCCCGTTGATTCACTTCTGTCGCGCGAACCTGACGTCACTTTGCTTGTCGGTAGCGTTGCCGGCCTCAACACCGCGGCCTCGGTCGAGCACGCGCTGAGGTTTATCGGCCGGCCATACGACCATCTCTTTCTTCCCTCCGACAGTGCCATATACTGCTCCGAACTCGTGCAGCGAACCTTTGTCGACACCGGCGGAGCAGCCGTTTTCCCGACCATACCCATGTCGTTTCACGACGCCACCGGACGTGTCACCGACAACTGGCGGCAGCACTATGCCCGCCACGGGCTTGATGTGCCCGAAGGACAGCCGGGCACAAATCCCACCCAACTCGCCACGCACCCCGCCGTGACTCTCCGACCGCTGCGGCCGTAAAAAAGTGACACTGTATGCCATTGTAAGGGTTAAGTTGTTGCGATATACAAGAGAATCCTTACGAAAAATCTGTTCTCGCGAAGCGACCACTGCTAAGTGAATGACCAGCACCACGCTACAGTAAAGCGCCCTGCGGGCGGAAATCTTACAAATCTTTAC
>CACYCT010000152.1 GCA_902772965.1 uncultured Bacteroidales bacterium
AAATAAAATCTAAAGAATCGCTCCTTTTTAGAAATATTTCACGCAAGGGCGCTTTTTTCGGCAATCTGTACCGCCGAACCGGCAAATCGCCGCCAACCTCAAACAATCGCCCGCCCGGAACGGCAACACAGCCTCTGCCGCACGGAAAACGCCGAAACCCGCGTTTCGGCGTTTTCCGTGCATTCGGCTGAAGCACTTTCGCCAGTCCCTGTCGCCATTGAGCGAAGGGCGGTGCTTTCCGATATATCGTGTGTATCGGTCTGAATTCTGCTGTTCGTCAAGTTCAGAACGCGAGCATCAGTCCGATCGACCACCCGCTTTTGATGTCGGGGCCGTAGTCTTTTTTGAACACCGAGGCGGGTTGGTATCGGCCGTAAACACCTATGGCGCGATAGCCGAAACCGGCGATGATGTCAACGTTGATTTTCCGTTGGGTCAGTTTGTTGGTTACAACGTGATGACGTTCGTTGGCGTTGTCGATTTTGTAGCGTTGCTCGATGTCGGCGTGCATGTTCCAGTTCATAATGCCGCCCACGGTGATGAAACATTTTCCGATTTGCTGGCGGAGCATCAGTGGAACATGCATTTGCACCACGCCCACCTTGCTGCTGACACCTGATACGCGCGAACCGGTTTCGTTGACGAGTTTCCCGATTATCGTGTACCCGTCGGCTGCGGCGAAGGCGTAGGGTGTCTTGACGTAGTAGTTACGTTTTCCGAAACCGACTCCGAGCGAGATGCGCGTTGTGGGATTGGGTTTATAGCCGATACCGATCAGGTTGAGCAGTCCCACTTCGCTGAGGTAATTCATCTTGACTTCGCCGCCGTTCTTCAGCGACGAGTTTCCGAAGCCGAAGTACAGGCCGCTGATGAAGCATTCCCAGTGTCTGAATCCTTTGCCGCAGGTGGCGGTGTCGGACTTGGAGAAGGGCAGGTTGAAGTATATGTTTTTGCCTTCGGTTTGGCTGGTGGTGATGTGTCCGTTTTTGTCTTGTTTGAGTTGGTAGGTGTAGTTGTAGTCGGCGTCTTTGGGTGAGCCTACAACGTTGACTTTCACTTTTCCGGCACTTTCGGTGATGACCACTTTTCCGGGGTTGTTGATCACTTTGACGGTGTCACCAATGGTGGTTGCTTGCGCCGTGACGGTGGCGGCGAGTATTGCGAGGCGGAGTAGGTGTTTTAATCTCATATATTGTTTATTTGAAAATTCGTTTGACGCACCGGGCGTTGAGGTCGGTTTCGAGGTAAACGAGTGTGAGCCGGTTGGCCGGTTGCGGCGCTTGCCGGTGGTCCAGATAAATCATGTATCGGATGAGTTGTTTACGTGGCTTGTCGGGGTGGGGGATAGGGGCGAGTTGGTAGAATCCGTAGTATACATGTCCGTTGCGCATGTCGAGTTCTTTTTGGTCGGCGCGTGCTCCGTCGGCTGTGACGGCGTTTGTGACGCGTGTCATCAGAGTTGTGTCGGTGAACTCAATGCTGCGGTAGCGGTACAGTCCGAGGCTGTCGGCGGGGGCTCCGGTGACGTGCACCTCATGCGCGCCGGCGATTTGATTGCCGAAAAATGTGTTGACACAAAGTCCTTTTTGTGCCGCGGCCGGAAGGAGCGTGGTAAAGATCAGTAGGAGCGTGATGGCGAGTCGGTTCATATTATTGTGGCGTGTCAAGTCGGAAAACGATTCGGAGCCGGCCGTCGGAGTGTCGCGTGCTGCTGATTCGGAAGTGCCCGATTTGCGCGGTGTGGCTGACGTGCGTACCGGCGCAGAGGCACTGGTCGTAGTCGCCCACGTGAATCACGCGTACGGTTTCTGAGGCGTCATCAGGCAGGCGGCTCAAGTCGAATCGCTCGGCTACCTCGGCTTGCGTGGCGAACTCTTCGTTCACGGGCAGGTCGGCGTCAATCACCTCGTTGACGCGGCGCTCGATTTCGGCGATTTCATCATCGGTGAGCGGGCGGGGGAAGATGTAGTCGAGTTTGGATTTTGTCCGCTCGACGTGGGCCGACACGTGCCGGCCGCAGTTGAACATGGCCACCATGGTGGCGTTGAGGATATGTTCGGCCGTGTGCATCGGCGGAAACTCGCGTTTGTTGTGTGCGTTGAGTTCGGGTGTCATGATGGGTCAGTCTTTAATCCAGTAGGTTCGGGTGAAGATTACCAGCACGGTGAACACTTCGAGGCGTCCCACGAGCATTTCGAACGCGAGCAGCCATTTGGCCGGTGCGGGAAGCAGTCCGAATGCGCCCGAGGATGCTGTCACTCCGTGCCCGAGGCCGATGTTGCTGATCATGGATATGGAGGTGTAGATGGAGTCGAAACTGGGCACTCCCATGAGTGTGAGCAGCACGGCCACGACGAGGAGCACGAGCAGGTAGATCGACAGGAAGGCGATTACCTTGGAAACCACCACGTGCGGAATGGCGCGTCCGTCGACACGGACCGAGGTGACGGTGTTGCTGTGGAGCACGCGGTAGAACTCGTTTCGGGCGTTTTTGAGTGTGACGATGAACCGGTCGATTTTCGCGCCGCCGGAGGTGGAGCCCGCCATGCCGCCAAAGAACATGAGCATCATCAGCAATATGGTGATAAACTCGCCCTTGATTTCATAGTCGACACTGGAGAATCCCGTGCTGGTGATGGCGGCGATTGTGTCGAAGAAGGCGAATGTTAGGCGGTCGGATGTGCTGTCGCACAGCCCGGTAGTCCACATCCGAATGAAAATGACCAGAGCCACCGCGATTGTCACGGCGAGATACCACTTGAACGTGTCGCTGCGGATCAGTCGGGCGAAACGTCCCCGAACGAGGTAGTAAAGCAGCGTGAAGTTGATTCCGCCGAGGAACATGAATCCCATCACCACGCAGTAGACGTAGTGGGAGTTCCAGTAGTTGATTCCCTCGTTTTTTGTTGACAGGCCGCCGGTGCTCATGGTGGTCATGCCGTGGCACACGGCGTCGAACCATCCCATCGGGGGCACCAGCAGCAGCGATACGGCTACTGTGAGGACGATGTAGATAATCCACAGGCTCTTGGCCGTTTGGCTCACGCGCGGGCGCATACGCTCGTGTGTGATTCCGGTGACTTCTGCGTTAAACAGCGCGATACCGCCTTTGTAGTTGAGCATCGGCAGTACGGCGAGGGTGAACAGAATGATTCCCATTCCGCCGAGCCATTGCATCAAGGCTCGCCAGAAGAGCAGTCCGTGCGGCAGGGCCTCAAGGTTGCTGATCACGGAGGAGCCGGTTGTGGTGAATCCGGCCATGGTTTCGAAAAACGCGTCAGTGACACCGCTCACGGTGTGGGTGAGCAGGAAGGGGAGCATGCCGAATATCGAGAACACGACCCAGATGGTGGCCGTGAGCATAAGTCCCTCGCGCTTGTGCATGGTTGACGACGAGGGTCGGATGCCGAAGGTCATGGCAAGCCCCGTGACGAGGGTGAGCATGAGCGTTCCGCCGAACGCGAGGGCGCATTGCACTTCACCGTAGTAGCACGACACGGCCAGCGGCGCGGACATGAACAGTGCCTCCACCATCAGCAGCCATCCAAGGATGCGCAGGATGATGGGGAAGTTGATGCTTTGTGTGAGCGCGCGTGCCATGGTGTCAACTGAATGTGCGTTCTATCTTGTGGATTGATCCTGAGAGGCAGAACACCACCACATGGTCGCCGGCTTGCAGGCGTGTGTTGCCGCCCACGAGCAGCCCGATTCCGTTGCGCACGAGGCCGGCGATGGTCATGCCGTCGGGCAGTTTGAGGTCTTTGACGGCGGCGCGTGTCACGCGCGAGTTCTCCTTTATCACCAGTTCCGCCACTTCGGCGTCGGCCAGGGCGAGGCACTTGGCGTTGTCCACGTCGTTGTCGAGCATCATCTGGAATATGCGGCTCGAGGCGAGGAGTTTCTTGTTGATGATTGTGCCGATGTTGAGTGTCTCGGCCTCGTTGATGTATTGCAGGTTCTCGACTTGGGCGATGGTTTTCCTGACGCCGTGCTCTTTTGCCATCATGCAGCCGAGTATGTTGGCCTCGCTGCTTTCGGACAGGGCCACGAACACGTCATAGTCGGAGATGCCTTCCTCTTCGAGCAGGTCGGTGTCGCGCGCGTCGCCGCAAACGATGTTGCAGTCGGGCAGGGTGTCGGCCAGTTGTTGGCAACGCTCGTAGTCGGGTTCGATGATTTTCACGCGGTATCGGTCGCCAATCATATGCACGAGTTGCTCGGCGATTTCGCTGCCGCCGGAGATGAGCACTTTCTCGACGGTGATGTCCTGCTTGCCGCAGAGCATGGCCACTTGCTTGATGTGTTGCTTGGTTGTGGCCACATAGGCGATGTCGTTTTCGAGAATTCGGTCGTAGCCTCGGGGTATGATGGTTTCGCGGTTGCGCTTGATGGCGCTCACGTGCATCACTTCGCTGATGTTGCCCACCTCGCGCAGCTGCCGGCCGATAAACTGGGCGTTGGCGCGGAGTTTCACGCCGAGCACAATCAGTTGGCCGTCGAACATCTCAAACCAGTTGCGCACCCACGTGTGCTGCAGGGAGGTAATCATCTCGGTTGCGGCGAGGTATTCGGGGTAAATCAGTTCGTCAATGCCCCGCTCGAT
Organism: uncultured Bacteroidales bacterium; assembly: GCA_902772965.1. Taxonomy (GTDB): domain Bacteria; phylum Bacteroidota; class Bacteroidia; order Bacteroidales; family Muribaculaceae; genus Sodaliphilus. The sequence continues at coordinate 4,604 of CACYCT010000152.1, forward strand.
GAAATAGGCCCGGTGCTTTTTCGCGAGGTACTCGGCGTTGTCGATGCGTGCCACGGTTTTGCGAGCGCCGAGGTGTTTGGCCAGTTGACAGGCCGCGATGTTCCGGGCTTCGTAGGGTGTGACGGCGATAAAGATGTCGGCTGAGCCTACCTTGATTTCCTTCATGTGGGCGAAAGATGTGGCCGAGCCGTGAAAGGTGAGCAGGTTGTAGTTGTCGAGTGCGGCGAGTTTGCGCTCCTCGGTGTCCATGATGATGATGTCCTGCTCTTCGTCGGAGAGCATTTTGGCCAGATGTGAGCCCACTTCACCGGCTCCGGCGATGACGATTTTCATGGTTATAGGGATTGATGGATTTGTTTAACTGTGTTGTAGATTCCGTCGGGGTCGATTCCGCATAGGCGGTGTTGTTCGGCAACGGTGGCTTGGTCAATCCATCGGTCGGGGATGCCGAGTGTTGTCAGTCTGTTGCGCATGCCGTGTGTCGCCATCCAAGTGGCCACGGCGCTTCCGAGCCCGCCGGTTATGGTTCCGTCTTCGATGGTGACGATGGCGTCGTGGGTGGCAGTGGCTTCCCGGAGGATGTCCTCGTCAATGGGTTTGAGAAATACCATGTCGTAGTGGCTCACGGTGATGCCCTCTCCGGCCAGTTTCGATACGGCTCGGGCGGCGTTGTTGCCGATGGTTCCTATGGTGAGCACGGCCACGCGGCTGCCGCCGGTGAGTTTGCGTCCGCGTCCGATGGGGAGGGTTTCCATGTCGTTGTGCCAATCGACCAGTACGCCTCGTCCGCGCGGGTATCGGATGGCCATCGGCGCGGTCTCGCGCCGCAGGGCGGTGAGCATCAGGTTGCGCAGTTGGTGCTCGTCTATGGGCGCGGCGATAATCATGCCGGGGACACATTGCAGGTAGGCAAGGTCGAACAGTCCGTGGTGTGTCACCCCGTCTTCGCCCACGAGGCCTCCCCGGTCGATGCAGAATGTGACCGGCAGGCCGGCCATGGCCACGTCGTGGATGATGTGGTCGTAGGCGCGTTGGAGGAATGACGAGTAGATGGCCACAAACGGACGCCGGCCCTCGGTGGCCAGTCCGCCGGCGAAGGTCACGGCATGCCCCTCGCTGATGCCTACATCGAATGTGCGCTCGGGGAAGGTTTCGAGCATCATCGACATGGATGTGCCCGAGGGCATGGCGGCGGTGATGCCCACCACGCGCTCGTCGTCGGTGGCCAACTCGACCAGTGTGCGGCCGAACACGTCCTGGAACTTGGGCGGTTGGGAACTGCCGTCGGCTTTCACCCGCTCGCCCGTGGCCTCGTCAAAGCGGCCCGGGGCGTGCCATGTGGCGGGGTCGGTTTCGGCCGCGGTGTAGCCTTTGCCTTTAATGGTGTGCAGGTGAATCAGTTTCGGCCCAGTCATGTCTTTGACTTCGGTGAAGGTTTTCACGAGGCGTTTCACGTCGTGGCCGTCAAAGGGACCGAAGTAGCGGATGTTGAGTCCCTCAAAGATGTTCTGCTGCCCGGTGAGCAGCGACTTCATGGCGTTGTTGAACCTCATGACGACCCCTTTTCCGCTGTCGCCGATAATGCCGTGGCGGCGCAGGAAGTTGTACAGTTTGTATCGCACGTTGTTGTACCGCCGGTTTGTGGAGAGGTAGGTCATGTATTCGCCTAAAGCACCCACGGGCCGGTCGATTGACATGTCGTTGTCGTTGAGCACGATGAGCAGGTTGTTTGGGTTGTTTGCGGCGTTGTTGAGGCCTTCGAATGCGAGCCCTCCTCCGATGGATGCGTCTCCGATGAGCGCGACCACTTTCCGGTCGGGGTTGTTGGATAGCGCGGCGGCGATGCTCATGCCGAGTGCGGCGGAGATGGAGTTGCTCGCGTGGCCGGCCATGAAGGTGTCGTAGGGGCTTTCTTTGGGATTGGGGAATCCGCTCAGTCCGTCTTTCTTCCGGTTGAAGTGGAAGCGGTCGCGTCGGCCGGTGAGAATTTTGTGGGCGTAGGCCTGGTGTCCCACGTCGAACACGATTCTGTCTTCGGGTGTGTTGAACACGTAGTGGAGCGCCACGATGATTTCCACGGCTCCCATGCTGGAGGCGAAGTGTCCGGGGTTTTGGGCCAGTTCGTGAATCATGAGTTGTCGCAGTTCGTCACACACCTGCGGCAGTTGTTCCACGCTGAGGCGTTTGAGGTCGGCCGGCGATTCGATGCCGGCCAGCAGGGGGCAGTGTTGTTCGATATATGGGTTGTCGGTCATGACGGGAGTTCAGTCTTTTTTTCTGACGTATTTCTTGTACAGCGGCACAAACACGATGATGCCCGAGGCGACGATGGTGAAGATCACCATAAAGTCGACCCGCGGGGTGCGCGTGATGAGCATCCAGCATAGCCACAGCCAAAGGCCGAGGATGCATACGAAACGGATGATGTTTGCCGTAGTCATAGCGGTGTCGGATTCTGTACAATCGGCAAAGGTACAAAAACTTTTCGAAAGCCCGGTTACTCGAGTGCTCGAATGCTCGAATTTTCGAATCGGCACTTTCTGTTTCAGTTATTGATTTGCGGCACCTGCTCGAGCCACGGGGCGAAGAAACTCTGGATTTGTTCGAAGGCTTGTTGGGCTTCGGGGCGCGGTTTTTTGGTGCACCATCGGGCGGTGATTTTCTCGCCGGAGTCGAACTCGATGTGGATCCGGTAGGTTGGCGCGCCGGGGATGGCCTCGATTTGCTTGTAGTTGTTGAGCAGGTAGTAGCGGTTTTCGATGATGAGTTGCTGCAGCGCCTCCACCTGCTCGGGCTCGAAGTCGTCGAACGATTTCACTTGGTTTTGGGCGAATCGGCAGTTCCGGTCGCGGTTCACGACCACGGCGGGCGTGTCGTTGTCGAGGGTGATGTCGCAGTAGGTGTATCCTCCTCCGGCGGGGCGGTCGATCGAGTAGGAGCAATACACGAGGTTGCCCTTAGGCGGCTCCATTACGGCAGGCTCTGGCGCTTTTGCCGAATCGGGTTTGGCCTCGGCTTTCGGGTCGGCTTTCTCATCGGGCTTGGCTTCTGCGTTTTTATCTTTGGTGTCGCCGGTGGGTTTGGTGTCGGCCTTTGGCTTGTCTTTCCCTATGGGTTTATCTTTATCCTTCGGTTTGTCTTGGTTTTCTTTTTCTTTCTTTTTCTGCTCGGCTTTCTGCCTCGCGCGGTCGCGCCGGTCGGGTTTGGCTTTGGACTCGGGCTTGGCTTTGGTGTCGGGCTTGGCGGTTTGGTCGGGTTGCATGGGCGGCTCGACGATGGTGATGTTTTGCGGCTCGTTGGCGACCGGTTCCGCTATTTGTTGTGCGGCTGGTGGTTCGTTTCCGCTGGGGTCTGTGGTGACTGTGGTGGGCTCGCTACCGCCTCCACCTCCGTTTCCGCCGGGGTCGTTACCGGGTTTGACGGGTTCTTGCGCGGCGGCGCAGAGCGCGATCATGCAGAGCAGGAGCAGTGAGATGACGTTTTTCATTTCGAATGGGTTTAGTCCGCAAAGTTAGCGTTTTTTCTTTATGAACGATTAAGTTTTCGGTGATATTGCGGTATTTTCCGTCTTTTTTAGTAAATTTGCAGCGACAAAAATACATGAAAATGAAAATGAAAAGACTGCTTGTTGTCATTGTGGCTTTGCTGGGCATGATTCCCGCCTCGGCATACGATTAT
>CACYCT010000153.1 GCA_902772965.1 uncultured Bacteroidales bacterium
CTAACTTAGGGGAGGAACTGCTAACGCGCTGAACGCCAGCGAGGTTGAGTTCCCCCTCTAAGTTAGAGGGGGTGGCCGTAGGCCGGGGGCGTGTGTCTGAATCAAGCAAACTGGCGTGTGTCTGATACAAGCAAACCTGCGATTGAATGATCCAGCGACAAGGTATCCGGTGCAACCTCTATCGAGGTAGTTACACACGCCATCTCCCCATCCCCACTTAGGCGTTTGCTCGCCGGGAGTACGGCCTAAGTGGGGATGCGGGGTACAAAAAATCGCCAACTGTTGTGTTTCAAACAATTGGCGATTGCTTGGGCTGTCCTACCCGGACTCGAACCAGGAAATGCGGCACCAAAAACCGTTGTGTTACCATTACACTATAGGACAATCCTATTGCTCATCAGGCGGCATAGGCCTGAATTGCGCTGCAAAGGTAATGCTTTTTTTTAACGTGGCAATGTTTTTTGCCGATTTTTTTCGCTTGGTGGCGTTTTTTTATCTCCCGTTGGGGTTACTGCAGCAGGGCGAGCGCGTCGGCGATGCGTTGCGCGGCGTTGCGGATGTTGTCGTCGCTGGTGGCGTAACTGAGGCGGATGTAGCCCGGGCAGCAGAAGGCGTCGCCGGCAACGGTGGCCACATGCGCTTGGTTGAGCAGGTAGAGCGCGAGGTCGTTGGCGTCGTTGATGACGGTGTTGCCGTGGCGTTTGCCGAAGAATGCGCTCACTTCGGGGAAGAGGTAGAACGCGCCTGCGGGAACATTGACTTTCATTCCGGGGATTTTGCTGAACAGTTCCACGACGAGGTCGCGGCGGCGCTGGAAGGCCTGACGCATTTGCTCAACGCAGGTCTGGTCGGCCCGGTAAGCGGCTTCGGCGGCTTTCTGGGCGATGGACGACGCTCCGGATGTGTACTGCCCCTGGAGTTTGTTCACGGCCTTGGCGAGCCACAGCGGTGCGGCGACGTAGCCGATGCGCCAACCGGTCATGGCGTAGGCTTTCGAGACGCCGTTGATGATGGCCACCCGGGAGCGGATGTTCTCAAACTGCGCGATAGACTGGTGGCCGCCTATATAATTGATGTGTTCGTAGATTTCGTCGGCGATAATCATCACTTGCGGGTGGCTGGCGAGCACGTCGGCAAGCGCGCGCAGCTCGTCGCGGGTGTAGATGGCGCCGGAGGGGTTGCTGGGCGAGCAGATGATGATCAGGCGCGTGGCGGGCGTGATGGCTTGTTGCAGTTGCTCGGGGGTGATTTTAAAGTCTTGCTCGATGGTTGCGGGCACGAGTACGCTCTTGCCGCCGGCAAGGGTGACCATCTGCACGTAACTCACCCAGGCGGGTGTGGGGATAATCACCTCGTCACCCGGGTTGACAAGCGCCATGATGGTGTTGCAGAGGGCGTGTTTCGCTCCGTTGCCCACAACGATTTGTTCCGGCGCGTACTCGAGGTTGTTTTCCTTGCGGAGTTTCTCGCTGATGGCTTGGCGCAGCGACAGGTATCCGGGCACGGGGGAATAGAACGAGAAGTTGTCGTCGATGGCTTGGTGGGCGGCCTGCTTGATATGCTCGGGGGTGAAGAAGTCGGGTTCACCCACAGAGAGGTTGATCACGTCAACTCCTTGCGCTTTGAGTTCGGCGCTTTTCTGTGACATGGCCAGCGTGGCGCTCGGCGCGAGTGCCTGGATGCGGTCGGAGAGTTGGATAGGGTTTTCCATAAGGAATGAAGATTGAAATGTGAGTGGTTGAGATAGGTGTTAATGGTGTGGTTTTAGAAGTGGCTGCAAAGTTACAACAAGATTTTGGTTCGTCAAAATTTGACCTATGCCACATTAAGGGCACAGCGGAAAAGTAAAAAACAAAAAATAAGGTGGGTTCCATAAATCGGATGAACTTGGCTGCGCCTCAGCACATCACGGAATTTACAGAACCCACCTTATTTGCTTATTTCACTTCCACGCCGGGGCGGACGGGGCCTGTCGGGCCGATGACCACGAGGCGACCGTCGGCATCTTCGGCGCTGAGCACCATACCCTGGCTCTCAATGCCTTTGAGGGGTTTGGGCGGGAAGTTGGCGATGAAGCACACCTGCCGGCCGACCAGTTCCTCGGGCTGGTAGAACTTGGCGATACCGCTGACGATGGTTCTTCCGCCGAGGCCGTCGTCGATGGACAGTTTGAGCAGGCGGTCGGCTTTCTTCACTTTCTCGCAGGCGGTGACGGTTCCGACGCGGATGTCGAGGCGGGCGAAGTCGTCGTAGGTGCACTCGGCGGCGATGGGTTTGGGTTGGAAGTTTTTGAGCACGTTTTCCTGCTTGATGCGTTCAAGACGTTGTTCTTGTGCTTCGATGGCCGCGTCGTCAATCTTCTCGAACAGGAGTTCGGGCTCGTTCAGCGCGTGTCCGGCGGGCAGGAGTGTGTCGGCGTTGAGTTGGTCCCAAGCGAGGCTGTCCATGTTGAGCATATTGCGCAGCCGGTCGCTGCTGAAGGGCAGGAAGGGCTCGAAAACGATGGCGAGTTTGGCGCAGAACTGCAGTGCGGTGTGCAGAATGGCGGCCACCCGGCCGAGGTCGGTTTTTGCGAGTTTCCACGGCTCGGTGTCGGCGAGGTATTTGTTTCCGATTCGGGCGAGGTTCATCGCTTCGCGCAGGGCCTCTCGGAAGTGGAATGTCTCGATGTTTTGCGCCACAACGGGGATGGTGGCGGCAAAGTCGGCGATTGCGGCGCGGTCGGCCTCGGCGAGTTCTCCGGGCTCGGGCACGGTGCCGTTGAAGTATTTGCGCGTGAGCACGAGCGCGCGGTTGACGAAGTTGCCGTAGATGGCCACGAGCTCGTTGTTGTTGCGCGCCTGGAAGTCGCGCCAGGTGAAGTCGTTGTCCTTTGTCTCGGGCGCGTTGGCCGTGAGCACGTACCGGAGCACGTCCTGCTTGCCGGGGAAGTCGTCGAGGTACTCGTTGAGCCATACCGCCCAGTTGCGGCTGGTGGAGATTTTGTCGCCCTCAAGGTTGAGGAACTCGTTGGCGGGCACGTTCTCGGGGAGTTGGTAGGAACCCTCGGCCATGAGCATAGCGGGGAAGATGAGGCAGTGGAAAACGATGTTGTCCTTGCCGATGAAGTGTATGATTCGCGTGTCGGGGTCTTTCCAGTAGCGTTCCCACGTGTCGGGGAGGAGTTCCTTGGTGTTGCTGATGTATCCGATTGGCGCGTCAAACCACACGTAGAGCACCTTTCCTTCGGCACCCTCGACGGGCACGGGGATTCCCCAGTTGAGGTCGCGTGTTACGGCGCGGGGTTTCAGTCCGAGGTCGAGCCACGACTTGCACTGTCCGTATACATTGGTTTTCCACTCCTTATGCTCCTCGAGAATCCACTGGCGCAGGCGCGGTTCCCATTTGTCGAGAGGCATGTACCAGTGTCGTGTCTCGCGCATCACGGGTGTGTTTCCGGTGATGGTTGACCGCGGGTTGCCGAGTTCTGTCGCGCTCAGGCTGGAGCCGCATTTCTCGCATTGGTCGCCGTAAGCCTCGCTGCCGCAGTGGGGGCAGGTGCCGATGATGTAGCGGTCGGCGAGCCACTGGTTGGCCTGCTCGTCGTAGAATTGCATGGAGGTCTGCTCGATGAACTCTCCGCGGTCGTATAGCGTGCGGAAGAACTCGGAGGCGGTTTTCCGGTGTATGTCGGATGTGGTTCGGCTGTAGATGTCGAAACTGATTCCGAGTCCGGCCATGGATTCCTTGATGATGGTGTGGTACCGGTCGACGATGTCTTGCGGCGTGACGCCCTCTCGGAGTGCCTTGATGGTGATGGGCACGCCATGCTCATCGCTGCCTCCGATCATGATGACGTCTTCTCCGCGCAGGCGGAGGAATCGGGTGTAGATGTCTGCCGGGACGTATACACCGGCGAGGTGTCCGATGTGAACCGGACCGTTGGCGTAGGGAAGCGCGGTGGTGACGAGGGTGCGTTTATGGTTGTGTTGCATAGCGTGTGGTATGATTATTGATTACAGGCCGCAAAGGTAGTGATTTTTTTTGGATTAAGTCTTTATGACACGGAGTTTCCGCAGAAGAACTGCAAATTGAACGAATTACACGAAACGGAGCGGATTTTTATCGAACTGAAGGAACGGGCCGGAGGCGCGGGCGGGCCGAAGAGCCGACATTGTTCAAAATGCGATGAAGCGAGGGCCATGCGAGCATGCTTGTGATGACCGAGCGTGAGCATTTTATCCAACGTCCATGCGAGGGTCTCGTAGAGGACCTTCCACAAAGTGCCTGTCACACGAAGACAAGTCAGATGTTGCACAGTCTGAGCCGTCTTCGTGTAGTGGTGCAAGCCACGTCCCGTCAGGCCAATTCCGGCGACAGGGGAATCCGCTTGCGAAGGTTCATTATATCGGTCTTGATCCTTGTTGTAATGGAATAGGGTCTAAAAGGAGTGTTCTCGCGACGAACGGCATCTACGGCATGTCTTAATCCTTGTTGTAATGGAATAGGGTCTAAGAGATAAATATGGATTATGTTTATTTATTGTCTTAATCCTTGTTGTAATGGAATAGGGTCTAAAAGTTGCAAATAATCTCTTCCATAGACCTGGGTAAGTCAGTCTTAATCCTTGTTGTAATGGAATAGGGTCTAAAAGTATTTTGGAAAATAAGTATTTTGGAAAATATTATTATATTTTTAATGTCTTAATCCTTGTTGTAATGGAATAGGGTCTAAAAGGGGCAGAATTTTCGCATCATTGATAATCAGCGTATTATGAAAAATTTTATATTATGTTGACATCGGTTAACGCGAAATTAAGACTTTTCAGGCCGTTTTAAGACTTTGCAAAGGTACTTTTTGCGAGTTTCTTGTGCAAATTGTTTTAACTGCCAACAAGAAACATTAAGATATATTGGGTAAAAACAAACCATTTGATTGCATTGTTAACAATATGAAAGGATTGAATTTTATGGTGAAACCATTCTGGAAACAATAGCGGATCGGTCGGATTGGTTGTGTCTTTTATCTCTTCTGCCAAATGGCGCAGGGAAGGGCAAAAAGTAGATAAACTGAAAGTTGACAAACTGCAACCTTACCCCACTTTGGCGGAGCGAGCCTCAGCGAACGCCTAAGTGGGGTGATGGTGTGGGTCATAAAGACAAAACTTCCGGGATTGACACATTATTTTCGCGCAAAGTCGAATCTTCGGCACGCACGCGCCTCCGGCGCTTTCCCGGCAACTTTATAATTGCCCATACGATTGCCCCCATACGATTCGTTGCGCGCGTCCAATTTGGAGAATGCCCGCCAAAAATTTGTGTACTTCAATAAATAGGTGTAATTTTGCCAAAATATTCCTATTGAAAAGATGAAAAACGAACTGAGTTCACGCATTCGCCTCGACCAGGTGTCGAAGCGGTACTACCGTCCCGAAAGTGAATTGGAATTGGCCTCGCTCACGCGATTCGAGCGCGTGTACACCAAAGTGACCGAAACCGCCGACGAGGGTGCCGCAGACGCCGCCCTCGATGTGGCCGAGCAAATCTCGCGTTGCGTCGAGAAGAAAGGCCGCTGTGTGATAGGCTTCGGCGCGGGAAAATGCGCCCTGAAAGTTTACGACGAACTGGTTAAGCTGTATTTCGCCGACAAGGTGAGTTTCGCCAACGTTATCGCGTTCAACATCAGCGAACTCGGGCTCGGCGTGGTGGAAGCCGACGGGCAGAGCACGTTCGTTCGCCTGCAGCGGCACCTGTTCAAGAAAGTGGACATCGAGGAGGAGAATGTGCACACGTTCTCGCAGTCGGCCACGCAGGAGAACGTCCACAAACTCTGCAAGGCCTACGAGCGTGAGATTGAGGCGGCCGGCGGGCTTGACCTCGTGGTGTGTGAACTCACGAAAGTGGGTTCGCTCGCGTTCAACGAGCCCGGCTCGGCGATGAACTCCACTTGCCGGCTGCTGCTGCTCGGCGGCGAGTCGCGTCTGCGTGTTGCGGAGGCGTTCCAGCGCGAGAATGAGCCGCAAACGGCTGTCACTCTGGGTATAAGCAATCTGCTCGCCGCGCGGCACATCATCGGCGTGGCTTGGGGCGAGGACAGCGCGCCCGCCGTGGCCCGCACCGTTGAGGGGGCGATGACCGACCTCGCGCCCGCCTCGTTCCTGCAGATGCACCACTCGGTGAAAGTGGTGGTCGACCTCGAAGCCGCCACGGCACTGACGCGTATCAGCCACCCGTGGCGCGTCACGTCGTGTGAATGGAGCGACTACCTCATTCGGCGTGCCATCGTATGGTTGTGCAAGCAAACCGGAAAACCTATCCTCAAACTCACCAACAAGGACTACAACGACTACGGGCTCGGCGAACTCGTGGCGCTCTACGAGTCGGCCTACCAGGTGAATATCCGCATCTTCAACGACGTTCAGCACACCATCACCGGCTGGCCCGGCGGCAAACCCAACGCCGACGACACCTACCGGCCCGAGCGCGCCACGCCGCACCCCAAGCGCGTGCTCGCCTTCAGTCCGCACCCCGACGACGTGGTCGTGTCGATGGGCGGAACGCTCCGGCGCCTGGTTGAGCAGGGCCACGACGTGCATGTGGCCTTCCAGACCTGCGGCGATGTGGCCGTAGCCGACGAAGACCTCGCCCGCACACTGATGTTGATCAACAAACTCGTCACCCACTACGAAATCGGTCCGTTTGAACTCCAAAACATCCTCAGCGACATAAACACACACCTGCATTCGAAATCGCCCGGCGACCCCGACACGCCGAATATGCGCTTCATCAAAGGCCAGATGTTTTGCTGTGAAGGTATTATGGCTTGCCGGCACATGGGGGTCAAGCGCGACCATATCTATGAACTCTCGCTGCCGTTCTACGTCAACAACGCCTTTGGCAACGGTCAGGTCGAAGATGCCGACATTGACCAGATCTGCCAACTGATTGAGCGCGTCCAGCCCCACCAGATTTTCCTCGCCGACGACGTGAACGACCCCTACGGCACCCACCAGCCCGCCGCGGCCGCCGTGCTGATGGCCATCGACCGTCTGAAGGACCGCGCCTTTATGGCCGACTGCCGCGTGTGGCTCTATCGCGGACAGTGGGGGCAGTGGGACATCGACCAGGTGGAGATGGCTGTGCCGATGAGCCCCGAGGAGTTCCGCTACAAGCGCGACGCGATTCTCAAGTACCAGTCGCAAATCCACGACGCGCCCATCCGTGACGACGACGCCGGAAAACTCAGTTGGGAACGTTCCATTGAGCGCAACCAAGCCATGGCCGACCTTTACAGCCGTCTCGGATTGGCCAGTTACGAGGCCATTGAGGCTTTTGTTCAGTACCACCCCAAAAAATAACACCCCGCACACAGAATGAAACGAATCGTAGTTTTAGGCGGAGCCGAAAGCGGCGTTGGAGCCGCCGTGCTCGCCAAGGTGAAAGGGTTTGACGTGTTCCTGAGTGATATGGGATCCATCAAGCCCCACTACACCGAACTGCTCGACCGATACAAAATCCCCTTTGAGCAACAAGGCCACACGCCGGAGTTGATTCTCAACGCCGACGAGATCATCAAAAGCCCCGGCATACCCCTTACCGCGCCGCTCATCGTAGAGGCGCAAAGTCGGGGTATACCCATCATCAGCGAGATCGAGTTCGCCGGACGCTATAGCCGGGCGCGCATGATCTGCATCACCGGCAGCAACGGCAAAACCACCACCACCATGCTCACGCGGCACATCCTGGCCTCGGCCGGAGTTGACGCCGCGCTGGCCGGTAACGTCGGTCAAAGCCTTGCCCTGCAAGTGGCGCAGGGCGACCACGACTGCTACGTGGTGGAACTGAGCAGTTTCCAACTCGACAACATGTACCGCTTCCGGGCCGACATCGCCATCCTGCTCAACATCACCCCCGACCACCTCGACCGCTATGACCACAAGATGGAGAACTACACCGCCGCCAAACTGCGCATTATGCAGAACCAGCGGCCGGAAGACACCTTCATCTACTGGGCCGACGACCCGATTCTCGCCGCCCGCGTGCCCGAGGCCGGAACGCCGGCAACCGTGCTGCCCTTCACCGCACAGGGCACGCCCGGCTGCGCCGCCACTGTGGCCGAAGGGAAAATGACCATTCAGGCTCCCGGTTGCGCCCCGTGGTCGTTCTCCGTCGAGAGTCTGCCCATCAAGGGGTTACACAATCTTTATAACGCCATGGCCGCCTCGCTGGCCTGCTCGCGGGCAGGTCTGAACCCGGCGGATATCATGAAAGGGCTGGCAAGTTTCCAAGCCGTGGAGCACCGGCTCGAGCATGTACGGACGCTTGACGGCATCACGTGGATCAACGACTCCAAAGCCACCAACGTGGCCAGCACGTGGTATGCCCTGGAAAGCATGACCACTCCGGTGGTGCTCATCCTCGGAGGCAAGGACAAGGGCAATGATTACAGCGAGATAGAGCATTTCGTGAGCCAGAAAGTGCATGCGATTGTGTGCCTCGGCGTGGACAACACGAAACTGCACGCGTTTTTCGACACCAAGGTGCCTGTTGTTGTCGACGCGCGCTCGATGGCCGAGTGTGTGGTGCAATGCCGGCGGCTGGCGCGTCCGGGCGACACGGTGCTGCTCTCGCCGTGCTGCGCGAGTTTCGACCTGTTCCAAAGTTATGAAGACCGCGGACAGCAGTTCAAGGCCTGTGTGGCGGCATTGTAAACCGCGAATATCCAAATCGTTATGCATATAGTTATACGACTGTTCATCACCTGCCTGCTCGCGCTGATAGCCGCCCTGCACGTTGTGGGGCAGCAACTGCAAGTGATTGATAAGGAAGGCAACCCCATCGCCTACGTTTGCGTGACCGACGCCAACGGTGTCCTTATCGGCACCACCGACCTCAACGGCGTGCTCAGCGACCTGAAAGGAGCCCCGACCATCAACCTCACCCATGTGGCCTACACCGCCGCAACCGTCAACACCGCCGACATCGCCGACGGGAAAATCACCCTCACCGATGTTGATTTCGACCTGCCGGAGGTCACCGTAAAACCCAAGGAACTCATCTATGTGCAAACCTACTTTCGACTGATTTACGTCGACAACGATGGTCCTATCTACTACCGCGCCGGAGTGATTGACAACACCTACGACATAGCCAAGCAGAAGATCTCCTCGAAAGCCCACAGTCTCTCGCGCGGCAAAAACGGCCTGTACCGATTCGTTATCAGCACCCTCGTGGGGCGTTACATCGATAATTGGGGACAACTCGACGAAACGCCCTATTACCGGAAAATCATCAAGCAAGCCGAAAAAGGCGAGCTCACTCTGTCGGGCGACCATACCCTGCCCGGACGCACCTTTGTGAGCGACACCATCAGCACACTCGGATTCATCGACAACGACACCGAGCAGTCGATACGCACCACATCGTTCGACTTGTGGACTTTCAGAAGCCACAAAAAAACAACCGAGGAAAAAGCCAAAGCCGCCAAGAAAAACAAAGAATACAAGCCGAAAGAACGTTCCACCGAACGGAATCACAATTTCTTTGAAGTGTATCGAATTGACAATGAACGTCGTTCGAGCGTCGCCGACTTTGTGATGCGACAGTTCCAAGTCGATGGTCACCATGTGAAATCCGGCGACAACTACACCATCCTCTTCCAAGCCTATAACACCGAAGTGAATTACATCGACAAAAAGGAATACAAAAATCTCCGGAAAGAAAACAAGGTGGATATGGAAATCGAAGAGCTGCGCCGCTTTGAGAAAGCCCATAAGATACCACCCTTAGCCCCCGAATTCCAATCTGCCATCGACCAATTGTTTGAGAAACATTAAATTCAGCGCAATATGAGATTACTTTGCACACTTCTGCTGTTCCTTATCACCGCAACCGGCGTTTCGGCGCAAGAAGCCGACACCGTGGCCGTGGCCGATGTGCCGGCGGCCGCCGAGGCCGAGGCACCCGATATCGCACAATTGGCCACGGCCCTCGACAGTATGCCCGCGCCGTCGGCCGAGTTGCCGCCGATGAGTCTGAACTCCGTGCCCGAGCAGCCTCCCCTGTCGGCTATGTCCGATTACGAGCCGCACCGCGGAGCCGACTTCCGACTGTTCAAGAGTGTGACCAACCCCGCCACGCGGCCTTACACCTTCCTTGAAGACCAATCGTGGTCGGGAATCCCGATTTTCCTCGCCGGTCTTCTCGTCAGAGGGGAGAGAACCGCCTTCCGGCAGAACTATAAGAACCCCAACACCAAAATCCGCCTGATCAAATACAACTTCCACAACAAGATAGACAATTACACGCAGTTTCTGCCCCTGGCGCTGACGATGGGTCTGCACCTGGGTGGCTACGAGGGACGCTCCGACTGGCCGCGCTGGTGGGCCTCAGCGGCCATGTCGGCGGCAATCATGGCCGGGTTTGTCAACGGATTCAAATACACCGTCAAGGAAATGCGCCCCGACGGGTCGACCCGCAACTCGTGGCCCTCGGGACACACCGCCACCGCGTTCATGGCCGCGACGATTCTGCACAAGGAGTACGGACTGACGCGTTCGCCGTGGTTCTCCGTCGGCGGCTACGCCGTGGCCACCGCCACGGGCGTGATGCGCGTGCTCAACAACCGGCACTGGATTTCCGACGTCCTCTCCGGAGCCGGCATCGGAATCCTCTCGACCGAACTCGCCTACGGCATCACCGACCTGCTCTTCAAAGGCCGCGGACTGTTGCGCAACGATTTGAGTGTCTATCCCGACCTGCGCGCCAACCCGTCGTTTTTCAACATCTCGATGGGTATCGGATTCGGCAACCGCCATCTCACCCTGCCCGCGATTGACTACAATCTGCCCGAAGAACTTGGCGGCGAAGAACCCGGCGTTCCGCTCGAACTCAAATTCCGGATGGCTACCGCCGTCGGCGCCGAGGCCGCGTGGTTCTTCTGCCCCTACGTGGGCGTAGGCGGGCGGCTGCGCGTGAAGAGCACCCCCATCAACGGATGGAATAATTTCGCCCTGAGCGAGCAGAGCGGACTGAACGAGTTTATGAAAGACCCCGAACTGGAAAGCGCCATCAGCCGCATGAGCCTCACCGTTGAGAGTGACCACCTGACCGAGTTTGCCGCCGATGCGGGCGTATATTTCAGTTATCCGCTCACGTCGCGCTTCGCACTCGGAACGAAACTGCTGTTCGGGCGCAGTGTGATGAACGCGCTCGACGTGACCGGCACCTTCGCCGGCAAGCAACTCGACTTCAACTCCGCAGCGCTCTCCGACGAGACGCAGTCGATGTTCAAGACCACCGACAAGGATGTTCAGACCGCATGGGACTACATCAACGTCGACGCCACAAACTCGTTCAAACTCGGCTCGGGCATCTCGCTGACCTACGCGCACAAAAACGCTTTCTCGTGGCGCGTGTTCTGCGACTACGACTTCTCGCGAAAAACCTTCACAGCCACATACAACCCACTCGGGTTCATGAGCACGCTCTCGCCCGACTTCGCCGACCTCGCAAAATCCGTGCTCAACTTCGATGTGAACAAACCTTTCACCTCCGCGACGAAGAAAAGTCTGCACCAGTGGGTGCTCGGCGCGGCGTTGTGTGTCTGTTTCTGACAAATAACCAAACTATTAAATAATGAAAAGAGTATTACTTATTTTTCTGGCGTTTCTCGCAACTCACATAACTGTGATTGCCCAGGAGGCCTACTCCGGCAACCACCAGTTTGACGGTGAGCACAAGAATGTGGGCATCGGCTACATCATGGGGGGCAACAACGTGGTGTCGGGCAAGTTCGGCGGCGTTGCCCTGTCGTACACGCGCCACTTCACCCCGCGCTGGCACGTGTTGGGCAACCTGCAGGCCCAGTTCGGCAAGCAGCTGTATTCCACCATCATCGGCGGCGGATACACCCTCCCCCTGAAATACGGCTCCATCAGTTTTGACGGGCGTTTCCACTACAACCGCTACAACCGCTGGAACTTCAACGAGATCATGGGGAACATCTCGGTCTACTGGGAGTCGCCCTACGTTGACATCCGCCTCGGCGAGTCGATTATCCATTTTCAGAAAAACAGCAGCGGCACCACCGAGCCGCTGACGCTCACCTTCGGAATCGGTGCCAACATCCGCCACCGCAACAACCCGTGGAACATCGGCCTGTTCTTCCGGAACTACGACGAGTACTACTACGAGAACTGGAACATCAACTGGGGCCTGCGTTTCTACGCCCCGCTGCCCAAAGACATGCGCCTGTTCGGCGAGTTCAACGTGCGCCCGGCAGGCTCGATGAGCCAGTTGGCAACCAAATATGAAGGCTCAGTTAAATTAGGTATCAAATATCAATGGTAAAATTGTCATGAAAACAAAACATATCCTGCTCGCCGCCGCCGCGCTCACACTGCTCACCGCCTGCGAGAAAGTCAGCCCCATCGGCGTGCTCGTTTCCGGAACCGCCGTTGAGGACCGCGTGAAAATGTCCAACCTCTACTACGCGAAATACCTTAACGACGACGACCAGATCGGAGTCGCCGAAGACGAGTACACCTTCCTCGTAGGCTCCGACAGCCACATCAC